>DATHWC010000061.1:0-26352 GCA_035460985.1 Lunatimonas sp. | reverse complement strand
CCTTTTGTTTCAATGATTACGATTTCCGATTCTAGATTCCTTTTTGCAAGGAGGTCAGAAATGTGGTAAGCCTGATACAGTGCCAATTTGCTTCCCCTTGTCCCTATTCTGATTGGTTTCATCTGTTTATTTTTTGTTTTTCAAAGGTCAGATGGAATCTCGCTTTGATAATCATCCCTACGTTTGAGGTTTTCTTCATGCTCGATTTCATGTATCTGGAATGTTTTTTCGTTTGGTGTTTTTCTTTTCGACGGAGGATTCTACGAATTCGATTATTTTCCCCGCAATATTAATACCTGTGGCTTTTTCTATTCCCTCCAGGCCTGGAGAGCTGTTAACTTCTAAAATCAATGGTCCTCTATCGGATTGCAGCAGATCTACCCCCGCTATCGAAAGTCCAAGCGCCTTGGCGGCATTAAGGGCTGCCGTTCTTTCCTCTCTGCTCAGTTTGATCACTTCGGCTTTTCCGCCTCTATGAAGGTTGGATCTGAATTCGCCCTCGGCTCCCTGCCGTTTCATGGCGCCAATGACTCTATTGTTCACTATAAAGGCGCGTATATCCGCTCCCTTGGCTTCTTTGATAAATTCCTGGACGATTATTCGGGCCTTCAATCCGTGAAAAGCTTCTATTACAGACTGTCCTGCTTTTTTGGTTTCTGCAAGAACCACACCCAATCCCTGCGTCCCTTCCAATAGCTTGATAATTAATGGAGCGCCTCCCACCCGTTCTACGAGTTGCTTTTCGCCTCCTTTTGAGAAATTGGTAAAAGCGGTTTTGGGCATCCCCAATCCTTCTCGGGATAGTATCTGCAGGCTTCTTAACTTATCCCGACTCCGAACAATAGCTTGGGACTCCACGGCCGAGAAGGCACCAATAAGTTCAAACTGACGAACCACGGCAGTTCCATAGAAGGTGACAGATGCTCCAATTCGTGGAATAATGGCATCGATACCGGTCAACTTTTCTCCCTTATAAATAATGGAAGGCCCTTCTTGCTCAATGACAAGGTCACATAGACTATGGTCTACCACCATGGCGACATGTCCGGCTGCCTCTATAGCCTGAAACAATCTGCGGGTAGAATAAAGATGGGGATTTCTGGATAAAATGGCAATTTTCATAACCTTTTGGGGTTGGTTTTCGCGGTGTTGTGTGACTGATAGGTAAGGTCAACATCTACCACGAATCTACCTTTTAGGAGCTTTCTTCCCAAAAGAATGGAATTTCTCATGTTAGTTCTGTCGGATAAAGTAAACTCTGCTTCAAATTCCTCGCCAAAAAGGATGACCTTTGTCATTATTTTATAACGATCCTCAGCTTGGCCAAAGGAATTTTTTACTTTTTTTGTAGTGTAATCAGTAGTGCGTATAATCTGCCCGTTATATTTTTTATGTTGCTTTGGAAGGACTGTAAATGTAAGTACTTTATTTCCCATTTCATCAGTCTCCTCTTTAGCAAAATCTGAATGGATTGCGCTAGTATAGGCTCCCGTATCAATTTTGGCGGTAATCGATTTTAACCCCCACTCTGGAAGGCTGATTTTTTCTTTTCTACCGATGATTTGTTTCATGTGTTTATAATTTGTCTTTCAGAGGTCACATGGAATCTCGAATGGCCTATAATCATCCCTCCGTGAGAGGTTCTCCTCAAGCTCGATTTCATCTGTTTATAATTTGATTTTTAACGGTCAGATGGAATCTCGCCACGATAATCATCCCAGTGTGTGGCTGTCTCGTCATGCTCGATTTCATGTGTTTATAATTGTTTTTTATTTGTCACATGCCTGCCTGTCGGCAGTCAGGGAATCTCGCAATGATATTCATTTCGGTATATGACGATTTTCGTCATGCTCGTTTTCATGAACTTCTTTGGATTTTAGTATAGTGGCCACCTGCAAGGACAAATCCATGAACAGGATTTTGGGATTGGCGTTCCTTTCCAAATGATAATGCGCATCACTTAGCTTGCCATATAAGCCCAGGATCTTTGTCGAGGTAAGCGTGTTTCGGCCAAATTTCTCGATAAACTGAAGATCTTCCGGAGCGGTGCGCATTAGTTTTTTTAACTGACTCGAATCTAAAAGGCATTCTCTTAGCACATTAATACCGGTGAGAAGGAGGTTTTTCTGACCTTCCTTGTCCTGCTCGGTAAATCTGTCCAAACGGCTGTTCAGCTCATTGATGTTTAGACTGTAACACTCCCGCATCCAATCTTTGAAATGGGCCGTATTTTGGTCAACCACTTGATCGGACAGTCTATACGCCTCCCGTAGGTTCCCATCAGCAAGCGGAGTCAACTGATCCGCCACTGCCTGATTGCAAATGCCGCTGACTACCAAATGGGTCTTAATTTCTTCATCAGTGAATCCCCGGATTGCTATCTTCTGCGTTCGGGACATAATAGTGGTTAAAAGTTGCTCGGGATGGTGACTCACTAGAAGGAACAGAGTTTTTTCCGGTGGTTCCTCCAAAATCTTTAAAATGGCATTTGCCGCAAAAGGGTGCATCAACTCGGGGTACCAGATGAGCATTATCTTATAGCCTCCTTCAAATGACTTTAAGGAAAGCGTTTGGATCAATTGTTTTGCAGCTCCTTTAGAAATACTAAGTTGCTTATTGATTCCGATAGAATTTACCCAGTCGTGTAAGTTGCCATAGGGGTGATTTATTGCAAAGGTCCTCCAAAGTTTGAGGATGTCCACCTTCTTTTCGCCATCTTCGTCGCCATCTTTATTTGATATGCTGGGACTTGGGAATGAAAAATTCAAATCAGGATGAATCAGCTTCCCCAGTTTTTGGCAGGAGCTGCAGACCCCGCAGGAATCTTCCTCGCTGGGGTTTTCACAATTGATGAATGAAGCCAACGCAAACGCCATAGGTAATGCGGCACTCCCCTCAGGTCCGTGAATAAGCAGGGCATGTGCCAGATGATCTTGGCGAATGGCTTGGATAAGTTTGCTCTTAGTCTCCTCTAATCCGGGTATGGATGAAAATAGCATGCTTCAGCTCGTCTTGTTTAACAGTTTAAAACGCTTTGTCCCAAATCCGATAGGGGCGAGTCAAATCAAAGACGTGTTGAATGAGGGCACGGTCTTCTTCTTCAAAACGTTCTCCTTTAAATTCCATTGCTTTTCTCGCAGTATCCTCAAATTTCTTAAGAATAAAGGTGTTAAAACCCCCAACTCCACCCCAAGCGAAGGAAGGTATGAGTTTTCTTGGGAATCCCTCACCAAAAACATTGGCCCCTACACCTACTACAGTCCCTGAATTAAGCATTGTGCTGATCCCGAATTTAGCATGATCGCCAATAAATGAGCCGCAAAACTGCAACCCGGTCTCGTTGTAACCTCCTTTGCCATAGTCCCAGACCCGAATTGGACTGTGGTTGTTTTTGAGATTGGAAACATTGGTATTCGCACCCAGATTACACCATTCTCCCACGACGGAGTTGCCCAAGTAGCCGTCATGGGATTTGTTGCTAAATCCCAAAAACACGGAATTGGAAACCTCTCCCCCCACTTTGCATTTGGGACCAATGGTGATATCACCGCGCATCTTTGACCCCATACTTAACATGGCTCCCTCACAGATGGCAAAGGGCCCCCTGATTAAGCTTCCTTCTAGAATTTGAACGTTCTTTCCTATGTAGACAGGTCCTGCCTCGGCATTGATAATGGAGGCTTTGATCTTCGCCCCCGGCTCTATAAATACCGCCGACTCATTATATATGTGTGTATAAGGGTCACTACAACCTGTCGAAATCCGCCTTTTAGTGACTAATTGAAAATCCCGTCGAATCTCTTCCCCATTGTATTGGAAAATATGCCATTTTTGAGTCAGGATCCTTATCGGGTCAGGATACTGAAGGGCATGTTTTCGTGGGATTGCTTCTACTTTAAAATTTAAAGGAGAGTTAATTTTCGCCGCAAGAAGATATTCATCCTTCCACAATGATTCCTCAGATCTTAGCTGTTGAATGGCTGCAACCAATTCCTCGTCTGGACATAAGGCACCGTTTATAAAAATAGCAGGCTCATTGATTAATGGAAATTTCGCTCTTAGGTAATCTTCCGTGAAAAATCCGACCGGCAACATCATGTGTTTTTCCCATTTTTCTTTGATTTTCAAAATACCAACACGGATATCACCAACCGGCCTTGTGAAAGTAAACGGCAGTAAATTTCCCCGTATTTTTGAGTCATCAAATAAAATGATCTGGTCCATAACACAAAAATAAAAAAGTCTGCCGGAAATGCAGTTCCGGCAGACTTAATCCCCAACAACTAGAGGGAATAATTAATTTTTCTTGTAACGTTTGTTGAATTTTTCAACCCTACCTGCGGTATCAAGCAACATTTTCTTGCCAGTATAGAACGGGTGGGATGCGGAACTAACTTCCACCTTTACCAATGGATAATCCTTCCCATCTTCCCAAGTAATGCTCTCTTTGGTTTCGATGGTAGATTTAGTTATAAACTTAAACTCACTGGAAGTGTCAAGAAAAACCACTTCTCTGTAATTGGGATGAATTTCTTTTTTCATGTGATTATAATTGTTTTTTATTTGCCACGTGGTATCTCGCTAAAATAATCAACCCAGTGTGGGACGATCTCCTCATGCTCGATTTCATATGTAAAATGGACTGATTGCTTACCTCTTAAAATTGAGGCACAAATTTATTTCTTTTTATGCCTGTATCCAAACCTTTCCCGAAGAAAAATCCCCAAATCTGGAAGAAAACCGCTTATGGAGGAAATTTGAACGTTAAACAGGCGTAGAATACTGATTATTAAGCGGAAGTTTGGTTATATTTACCCCGAAAATTTACCTTTCTACGTAATGTATGACTAAATTTTTATTCACATTTTTGCTCCTCCTTGCTTTTTGTTTATCATCTAATGGGCAAAGCGCTTTTGCTCCATTTTCAAGGGACTATTACCATCTTATTGAACGCTACGAAATACGAAAAGGATCCTTGAGTTCAAGTCTCTATACTGGTTTCAAACCGTTTCGAAGAGACCATATCGCTACTTATCTGTCCGAAATAGAGGAAGAATCCGAAATGTTTTCCATAGCTGATGCATTTAATTTGGACTATCTGCGGAATGATAGTTGGGAATTCACAACTGCCGAAGTACCGAAATCAGAAAGAAAGTTTTTGGGTGGGCTTTACGCCACGCCCTCTGATTTTTTTCATTATCGGGACAGCATTTTTGATGTTCACCTGAACCCTGTAATATATTTCCATGGAGGAATAGAAAACGGTGAGTCCGAAAGACGATTTCGAAATACAAGAGGTTTGGAGTTACGCGGAAGCATCGATAGGAAAATAGGATTCTATACCTATTTATCCACTACAGACTTGGTTTTTCCTACTTGGGTAAAAAGCTATACGCAGGCTAATGGAGCCATTCCAGGAGAAGGATTCTGGAAAAGGTATGGGGATAATGGGTACAGTTTTTTCTCCGCCACGGGGTATGTGACCTTTCAGGCTACGGATCATGTTGGCTTTCAGGTGGGGCATGATAGGAATTTTGTCGGTGAAGGATTCCGATCTATGATTTTGTCGGATTTTTCCAATCCCTATTTTTTTGTTAAAATAAACACCAAAATATGGAAGCTGAACTTTACGAATCTTTGGGGACAGATGAATGCGGATATAAACTACGACAGGGGATTTCCTACTGACGGGCGGTATCCCCAAAAATGGTTTTCGCACCATAGACTGTCTGCTAATCTGGGTAAAAAGATCAATGTGGGCATTTTTGAGTCAGTGATGGCAAACACCTTTGAGATAAATTACCTTAATCCACTGATTTTTTACAGGTGGGTGGAGCATCAGCTCGGAACACCGGACAAAGTGATGTTGGGGACAGATGTAAAATGGAACCTTGTCGAAGGAATGCAAATCTATGGACAGTTTGCTCTTGATGAATTTGTTTTCAATGAGTTCTTCGGCGTGACCGGCAAAAATTCCAGCCGCAACAAACATGGTATACAGCTGGGATATAAATATATTGATGTTCTAGGCATTCCTAACCTTGACTTGCAACTGGAATACACCCAAGCCAGGCCATTTACCTTTCAGGAGAAATTCGATTATCAGTCATTTACCAATTACCGGACACCACTCACCCATCCCCTAGGAGCGAATTTCAGGGAAGCCGTGGGAATCCTCAGGTATCAACCCATCCCCCGGTTGAACCTTCAGGCATTGGTGTTTTATCAGCACTACGGTAAAGATCCGGATGAAGAGGCAAATTTTGGTGGCAATGTTCTTAAAAACAGGACAACAACAAGTACGGGACTGTTTGGAAACGTAATCGGTCAGGGTGTCGCCCATAACGTGGCGATGGGAACCTTACAGGCTACCTATATGGTTCGTCATAATCTGTTTTTTGATCTGGGTTTTACGCAGCGTAGTCTTAGCGTGGAAGGAGTAGATTCCCGAGAGCTGAACCAGTATCTTCAAGGTGCAATTCGCCTTAATATTTCAAGGTATGACTATCATTATTGACAGTACGTACCGTTACGGGTTTAACGGCAAGGAGCTCGACGACAGCGGAGAGTGGGGCGGGCAGAACAACTACGATTACGGGTTTAGGATTTATAACCCCTCCATAGCGAAGTTTTTGAGTGAGGATCCGCTTACTGCCAGTTATCCCATGCTGACACCATATCAGTTTGGCAGCAATACACCTATCCAAGCTATAGATTTGGATGGTTTGGAAGCAATATTTGGGAGCCAAAAAGATGCTGAGGTTGTTTGTTTTTTATTCAAATGGTTATACAGCGAAAGTCAACGGGGTCTACCATTATTGGTGACGGGCTAAAAAGGTTATTCCTGTCGGTATTGCGTTGAAATTTGATATCTTGCCGGAATTTTCCAGTGTAATAAGCCTATGAATACATATTACCGTATCCTTTCTTATGCGAGGCCTTTCAGAAGCCATTTTCCCTTGTATGTTGTATATACGCTTCTTGCTATTATTTTTGGGCTGCTTAATTTTACGTTATTAAAGCCGCTGTTTGATGTGATTTTTGATCAAATAGGACAGGAAGATCTAGCTCAGTACAAGGTGAAACCCGGTTTTTCCTTTACCATCAACTACTTCACGCACCTGTTCAATCACTACTTTCTTCAGATTGCCGAGGATTATGGAAAGTTTGGTACCCTACTGTATGTTTGTGCCATCATAGTTGTTTCAGTATTTTTATCTAACCTTTTTGCCTACCTGTCCGGTGTCATTTTGGCTAAGGTAAGGGCTAAGGTAATTAAGGGAATGCGGATGAATATTTTTGAAAGGGTTACGGAAATGCATCTGGGGTTTTTCAGCAATGAGCGGAAAGGGGATTTGATTTCTAAAATGACCAATGATATCCAGGAAGTGGAAAACAGTATCGTGCAGTCCCTTCGGGTCGTTTTTAAGGAGCCTGCAACGATCATCCTCTTTTTTGCGGTGTTGTTTTTTATGTCTTTTCAGCTTACTCTTTTCACTCTTATCTTGATTCCCGTTTCGGGTGCGGTGATTGGGGGTATTACCAGGAGATTGCGGAAATCCGCCATGGACAGCCAAACCTCACTTGGCAGAATAGTAAACATTCTGGACGAGACCATTGGGGGCATGAGGGTGATTAAGGCCTTTGGAGCGCAGCAGTATATCAAGGATAAATTTGACAGTGAAACTGATAACTATGCCGCCCTAAATGTGTCAATGGCCCGAAAAAATGAATTGGCGTCTCCTATTTCTCAGTTTTTGGGCGTTTTCGTGGTTGCGGGCATTCTGCTTTATGGAGGCAATTTAGTCCTGAACAATAACTCCCAATTGGGAGCAAGTGAATTCATCGCCTACATCATCATTTTCACACAGGTGTTAAACCCCGCCAAGGAAATTTCCCGAGCCCTAAGCAGCATTCAACGAGGGTTGGCAAGTGCACAGCGGATCTTTGAGGTAATAGATGCCACCCCGGCTATAGAAGATAAAGCCGGAGCTAGTAGTCTTGGAGCATTTACAGAATCCATTGTATTTGACCAAGTCAGTTTTGCTTATGGAGAGGAACTTATATTGAAGCAGGTAAGTTTTGTATTAGCGAAGGGAAAGACCATCGCATTGGTAGGTCCCTCAGGTGGCGGGAAGTCCACTATAGTGGATTTGGTTCCCAGATTCTACGATCCGCTTTCAGGGCGGGTATTGTTGGATGGTCGGGATATAAGGGAGTACCGGATGAAGGATTTACGTGATTTGATGGGAATTGTAACCCAAGAATCGATCCTATTTAATGATACGGTATTGGCGAATATTGCTTTTGGAATGCCACACGTCTCCGAGTCCGATGTAATTAAGGCAGCCAAGATCGCCAATGCCGATGAATTTATTGTAGGTTTGCCAGAGGGATATGGCACCAATATTGGGGAGAGAGGTTCTAAGCTCTCAGGAGGGCAGCGGCAGCGCTTGAGTATCGCACGGGCTGTCTTGAAGAATCCTCCGATATTAATCTTGGATGAAGCGACCTCCGCCTTGGATTCGGCATCTGAGAAATTGGTTCAAGATGCCCTCAGCAGATTGATGGCCAACCGTACCACGCTGGTTATTGCCCATCGGCTATCAACCATACAGCATGCGGATGAAATCTTGGTGATCAATAAGGGAAGTATCGCTGAACGGGGAAGCCATGAAGAGTTGCTTGGCAGGGAAGGATTATATAAAAAACTTTCTTCCATGCAGGCTGTTTAATAATTTAGTATTGAACTACCCAATTTTCTACCTTTATGAATAAGACAAACAGTATATTTCAGTTGTTGGTGGCACTCTTTTTCGGTGTTGCCCTCGTTTATTTTCTCACTTATGAAAGGATGTGGGATCAACCCTTGGTTACTGACCAGGTCGTTGTTTGGTTTACCGTCGGCTTGGTTCTTTTCGTGCTTAGTTGGGGAGTAAGCAATCTCTATGTGAATAAGCTGCACAAGTCAGCGCACAAGGTGGAGATGGAAAAGAAAGAATTAAAGGCAATGATATTTGACCTAGAGCGTGAGTTGAAAGGTGGAAAGCCTGAAGTAAGAAGGTCAGAAAGGAATGTGGAGGGTATAACTCCGGAGGAAAAAGATACATCTTCGATCAAACCGCGAGAAAATTTTAAATAGGCTTTTCTTCTTACCCTCAATTGAGTATATTTTCAAAACATTTTAGTTCACACATTTTAACTGAGCGCGGATGGTTGCGAAAACTTTTGGTAGTGCGGTTTCCGGGGTGGACGCCAAGCTAATTACCATCGAAGTAAATGTAGGTCAGGGCACAAGTTTTTACATGGTAGGCCTACCTGATAGTGCCGTAAAAGAAAGTCAGCAACGTGTAGAATCAGCCCTTAAATTTTTTGGGTACCGAATGCCCCGGCAGAAGGTAGTCATCAATTTGGCACCGGCAGATATACGGAAGGAAGGGTCTGCCTACGACCTGCCGATTGCTATGGGTATTATCCAAGCTTCGGAACAGGTAATATTTCCTTCCTTGGAAGACTATATCATCATGGGTGAATTGGCACTCGACGGGAAACTACGTCCAATAAAAGGAGTTTTGCCAATTGCTATAGAGGCGAGAAAGCGTGGATTTAGAGGATTTATTCTTCCCAAAGAAAATGCAAAGGAAGCATCAATAGTGAATAATCTGGATATAATTGGCGTGGAAAGTGTCCAGGAGGCAATTCATTTTTTGGAAGGCAAAATTGATATTGAACCCCTCATTACTGATACTCGGGACATATTTTACCATTCTTTGGAGGATTACTCCTTTGATTTCGCTGATGTGCAGGGTCAGGAAAACATCAAACGGGCTATGGAAATTGCCGCAGCTGGTGGCCATAATGTGATCATGATAGGTCCTCCGGGGGCAGGCAAGACAATGTTGGCCAAACGGCTCCCTTCGATATTACCCCCGCTAAGCTTGCATGAAGCGTTGGAAACAACAAAAATTCATTCAGTTGCGGGTAAATTGGGAACTGAGGCCTCACTGGTGGCCCAGCGTCCTTTTCGGTCTCCGCACCATACCATCAGTGACGTTGCCTTAGTGGGAGGAGGCGGCAACCCGCAGCCGGGGGAAATTTCCCTGTCTCATAATGGGGTATTGTTTTTAGATGAGCTTCCGGAATTCAAACGAACGGTTTTGGAGGTGATGAGACAACCCTTGGAAGAAAGGAAAGTAACGATTTCAAGAGCAAAGGTATCCGTTGATTTCCCAGCCAATTTCATGTTGATAGCCAGTATGAACCCTTGTCCCTGTGGCTATTACAACCACCCGGAAAAGGAATGTGTCTGTGGGCCGGGGATCGTCCAAAAATACCTTAACAAAGTCAGTGGTCCACTTTTGGATCGGATTGATTTGCACGTGGAAGTGACCCCAGTGAAATTTGAAGAAATGACTTCCACCAGAAAGTCGGAATCCAGTAAAGCAATCCGTGACCGGGTTACGGCTGCCAGGGAAAGACAGGTCTTACGTTTCAATGCATTTCCGGATATTTTTTGTAATGCGATGATGCCCTCGCATATGGTGAAAGAAATCTGCACAATTAACGAAGCAGGAAAGGCGTTGCTTAAAACAGCAATGGAACGGTTGGGACTATCTGCCCGGGCTTATGACCGAATACTGAAAGTTTCAAAAACTATTGCGGACCTTGCTGCGTCAGGAGATATCAAAGTAGAGCATCTGGCAGAAGCCATTCAATATAGAAGCCTAGACCGTGAGGGTTGGGCGGGATAAAGGGATACTCCTTACTTTCTTCTAGGCAAGCTTTCCCAAACATTTCATTTTTGTGTGAATTAAAGGTGTTATTTTTGCGAAAGCACTGAATTTTATCTTACTTGGAACATGAAATCTTAGTGACAATCAAGTGCTTATACTCCTTCGGGAATCATCCCAATTGACCGATCTCGCACGAAGGTTACCCCAAGTGAACCTAACAGAAATGATTTCAGGTTTTAAGTTAGAAATTCTTTAAAAAAATTATGTGGTCTACAGATAGAAAAATACTTGAAGAAATGGAAATGGCAAGCGCAACCTCTGTCTTTGCTGCTGGATTGAATGTGAATGGAGACATAGAAGCAGTTAGTGATATTCGAATAGAAGGCGATATAAAAGGGAATGTCACTACGAAAAAAAAGCTGGTTGTAGGTAAATCTGGCTATGTCAAGGGAGATATTTTAGCAGGAGAAGTATGTGTTATGGGTGAGGTCATCGGCGATTTTACCATTCTAGGTCTGGCCAAGTTCACTGCTAATGCCAAAGTCAGGGGAAATATTGTATCCCAAAGTATCGAAATTGAAGAAGGTGCAGATATGGAGGTAACCCTACGAAGAATAAAACCGGAGCAAAAGATCGAACCGACCATCTCAGGATTAAAAATGGTAAAGTTTGAAAAAGCACAGATCCACGACCCGATGTTGAGCGATACCGCAAAAGACGTAAAAAGGTTTTGAGATGACATGCTTAATTGAATGCGGAATTCAAATCTGCTAGAAGATCTTCTATATTCTCAAGGCCCACGGACATTCGGATAAGATTTTCAGCACTTTTAGAATTGGGACCTTCCACTCTTGCCCGCCTTTCTATCAAACTTTCCACTCCTCCCAAACTTGTGGCGTTACTGAAAAGTTTCAAATTGGAGACAAACCTGTCAGCCCTATTGGCATCCCCCCGGATCAAAAAAGAGAGCATTCCACCAAAACCGGACATTTGGGAACGGGCTACTTGATGCCCCGGATCCGAAGCCAACCCTGGATAATAGACCCTTTCTATCTCTTCATGCTTTTCTAAATAAGTTGCTATTGCCATCGCATTTTCGCAGTGACCTTTTATTCTGTAAGGTAGGGTTTTAATACTACGGCAGAGTAAATAACAGTCAAACGCGGAAGGTACAGCCCCACCTATGGCTTGTATAGTTTTTATTTTTTCCCAAAAGGCATCCTTTTTCCTCGTCACCAATATCCCTCCCAGGACATCACTGTGACCTCCAATATACTTGGTAGCACTGTGCATAACCAGATCCGCACCAAATTCCAAGGGGTTTTGCAGGACGGGCGTTGCGAAGGTATTGTCACAAACAAGACGAATATTACGTTCCTTAGCCAAAAATCCAATCTTTCTCAAATCACTTATCTGAATTAGGGGATTGGAAGGTGATTCCAGCCAAATGAGCTCCGTATCTGGCTTAATAGCCGAGCGTAACTCTTCGAGATCAGTCATGTCCACGAAGCTGACGTCTAGCTTGTCGTTTACAATCTCCTTGAGTTGTTTTTGAAGACCGTGGTACATGTCCAAAGGGACTATGATATGCGCTCCCAGAGGCAATGCCTGGAATAGTGCCATTCCCGCAGCATTTCCTGAGGCAAATGCTGCCGCATCCGCCCCTTTCTCCAGAGCAGTCATTACCGATTCCAATGTCCGCCTGTTTGGATTTGCCATGCGGGAATAAATCAGTGATTCATCTCCATGCAAAAAAGTAGTGGAAAGTGTAATAGGCTGAATCACTGGATGGTTCAGGTCGTTTACCTGGTTGGACAGGTGAATGGCAATCGTTTCTGGCTTCATAATAGTTGGGATCAAAGGATTTGCCCGTGTAATTATCGAATTCTATCTACCGATCTTACCAACAGTTCATCTTTTCGGATAAACCGATTGGCCAGCATGTTCATGACCAACGCAAAGACGATGGTATAAAACCCAATAACATAAGCACCTGTAACAGAAGGGTTGAACGTCTCATTGGCCCGGTAGCTAACAAAGACTACCGCTCCCAGGGTAATCCCCATTAGAAGCGAATTAATCATATTAACCAACATTTGCTTACCTCGGTCTTTATATTGCAAAAGACTATAAAGAGCCAAGAGTCCTGCGACAAGGGCAAGAACACCAATGTAATAGTTGTTACTTTGCTCAACAATTTGTTGGCTGTTTATCTGGGTTTTGATAAGTGACCACGCCGTTAGTTTGAGTTGATGCGTCTGCCCGGGATCTACCTGCACCCAAATGGTAAAAAAAGAGACACAAATCATGGCAATGGAAACCAGTAATAGGAAAATGGACTGAATACGCTGTATCATTTTTTTATCTTTAGACAAAGTAACTGCCTTATTTGATTTTTCGCAAGGATTAACGAAAAAGCAACTTTATATTTTGAGCGATTGGCTATCTTTGCAGGCAGGATGACAGACAAAAAAAGATATTTTCTGAAACTGGCGTATAAGGGGACAGGATATCATGGTTGGCAGATTCAGGGGAATGCATTATCGGTACAGGAAGTGGTGCAAAACTCCATTTCTGTTCTGCTCAGAAATCATACCCCCATTTTAGGGAGTGGTAGGACCGACACTGGAGTTCACGGGAGGCAGCAGTTTATTCATTTTGACACGTATGAAATAGAAGAAAGGGATATTTTTCTAAAAAAGTTGAATGGAGTGCTTCCTCCAGATATAGCGGCATATGAAATTAGAGAGGTCCAACCTGATGCGCATGTGAGATTTTCCGCGAGATGGAGAAGCTATGAGTATAGGATTAGTCTCCAGAAGAATCCCTTTGAACAGGATCTATCTTGGTTTTGCTATTATACGTTGGACATGGGGCGAATGAATGAGGCGGCAGAGCTGCTCTTGCATTACACCGATTTTGAGTGTTTTAGTAGAGTTAAGACAGAGGTGAATCACTTTGAATGTAAAATAAAAGAAGCGTATTGGGAACAAATTGGCCAACATTTGATTTTTCATATAACTGCCAACCGATTTCTTCGGGGAATGGTGCGCGCGATTGTTGGTACGCTCGTTATGGTGGGACGGGAGAAACTGGAGTTGGAAGGATTCAGGGCGATCATTCATAGTAAAAAACGTAGTAAAGCAGGATCTTCTGCACCGGCTCAGGGACTGTTTTTGACAAAAGTGGTCTATCCGGAAAGTATTTTTATTTAAATAAAACCGATTTTGAGTCTAGAGAAGGAAAATGTAAGTAGCGGGGATATTTTGGACATGCAGGTCCTGAGGAAACTCTATGGATTTGTGGGTCCGTATAAGTCTTATTTTTACGGGTTGATTTTATTGACCTTAGCCTTGGCTGTACTAGCTCCTACACGTCCCCTTTTTATTCAAATGGCCATTGATGATCATGTGGCTATAGGCGATAAGCAGGGGTTGCTGCAGATGATGTACCTCCTTATTGGTCTGCTTGTCCTTCATGCTGTAGTACAGTTTGCCCATACTTATCTGTCAGGATGGATAGGACAAGTCATCATTCGCGACATGCGGATCAAACTCTACAAGCATTTGTTAAAAATGCGTCTCAAATTTTTTGACAACACCCCAATAGGAAGGCTGGTTACAAGAAATATATCCGATGTAGAAACGTTGTCCGATGTGTTCAGTCAGGGATTGGCCTCAATCATTGGAGACTTACTTCAGTTGGTAGCGATTTTAGCTGTTATGTTTTTTGTAGACTGGAAGCTTACTTTAGTCAGCCTTTGTACCCTGCCACTTCTGATTATTTCTACCTATGTCTTCAAGGAAAAAGTAAAGGCGTCCTTCAACGAAGTGAGAAATGCCGTTTCCAATTTGAATTCTTTTTTGCAGGAGCACATCACCGGCATGAGTATTATTCAAATATTTAATAGAGAGGACAGGGAATTTGAAAAATTTAAAGTCATCAACAGAGAACATCGGAAAGCACACCTCAAGTCTGTACTCTATTATTCCGTTTATTATCCAGTAGCTGAAATCATTCAAGCCATTGGCATCGGTCTGGTGGTATGGTATGGTGCTACCGGAGTGTTTGACTTAGATCTAAAAGTAGGTGTATTGATTTCTTTCATTATGTACCTGCAGCTTTTTTTCCGCCCTATCAGAATGATAGCTGATCGGTTCAACACCTTGCAAATGGGGGTAGTTAGCTCTTCGCGCATATTTAAGCTATTGGAAAATAAGGAGCAGATTCCGGACGAAGGCACGGAACGTCCTGAGAAAATTCAGGGGATCATTCAGTTTGAGAACGTTTGGTTTGCTTATAACGGGGAGGAGTGGGTGTTAAAAAACCTGAACTTTAAGGTAGACCACGGGCAGACTATAGCGATTGTGGGAGCGACGGGAGCGGGCAAATCTTCAGTAATCAACTTGATGAGTCGATTTTATGAGATTAACCGCGGAAAGATTTTGTTGGATGGAGTCGATGTACGGAACTATGAGTTAGGAACTCTTAGAAAACATATCGGTGTCGTATTACAGGATGTTTTCCTTTTTTCGGATACCATTTTTTATAACATCACCTTAGGGAATCCGGAAATCACCAAGGAGCAAGTAATGTACGCAGCTGAATTGGTGGGGGCCAAACGGTTTATAGAGCGCCTACCCGGAGGGCTGGATTATAATGTGAAGGAACGGGGTGCAACACTTTCGGTAGGGCAACGGCAGCTCATTTCCTTTGTCAGAGCGATGGTCTACAATCCGGAAATTATTATCCTTGACGAGGCAACCTCATCCGTGGATACCGAAACAGAGGAGTTGATACAAGATGCCATTGACAAAATGATGCGTGGTCGCACGTCCATTGTGATAGCTCACAGGTTATCCACGATCCAAAAGGCCGATCAAATCATAGTGCTTCATCAGGGTGAAATAAAGGAAACAGGTTCCCACGATGAGCTGCTTCAGCGAGAAGACGGTTTCTATGCCCAGTTGCACCAGATGCAGTTAAAATCCCTCGCAATAGGTTGATTTTCCGCAATATGCAAGCGGCTATTTCGTTTACAAAAAACTAAACCAACTCACTATTTATTGAACAACTATATGAAAAAAATCATTTTGTTTGTGCTGTTTATCATGCCGCTTTTCAGTATAGCGCAAGAACACCAAATTGGCCTCCGGCTTGGAGAGCCATTTTCCATAACCTATAAGACTTATTTGGACGAACATTTTTCGGTAGAGGGATTGATTGGCAGGGGAAGTCCCAATAGTACGCCCTATTATAGACGAGCTTTTGAAAACAACAGGCCAGTGTCCTCTGCCGTATATAGTGGACATTCCGTTTCTGATGCGTTTAGTCTACATGCCCGAGTCGCCTATAATGAGGATATTTCTTCTGAGTTTGACATTAGTGAAGGGACTCTTTTGGCCTATGTGGGAGTAGGTGCTCAGATAAGAAGTGCAAGCGTTGACTATACCTATTTTACTCCCAGTGCCAATGACGTTCCAATGATGCGGGCTGAATCCCGGAATAATATTGACTTTGGGCCGGAGGGGTATATCGGTTCGGAGTACATCTTTCAGGATCTTCCTTTAAGTGTATTTGCGGAGGTCGGGTTGTTTTTGGAGCTTGTAGATCGTCCCGGCCATATTAAGTTGCAGGGGGGGATTGGGGCAAGATATCTATTTTGATGAAAAGACCCATAAGAGCAGTATTGTGGTTAGTTCTTATATCCATGCTCATTGGATTAGGGTATGCCCATTTGGGGGGCTTTAATCCCATTGATTTAGCTCTTGTTGAATGTACGGATTTGGAACTTGTTGGAGTGGAATATAAAGGAACCCCTCAGGACGAAATGCTGGCCAGGAGTTTTAGGAACGTGGAGGATACAAAATTGGAAAATCCAGGTGCCTTGCTTCATACCATTTATTATCTAGAACCTGCTGGAAAAACGGATTCCATGCATGTATTTGTAGGAATTCAGCGAGCCGCAATGCGGGGATCTGCCTCGACATTGACCGAGAAAAAAGTATCTTGCACGAGGGCCGTGGTTGCAAAAATTTCCGCCCATCGGTTTGTTATGCCAAGCCCGTTGCGGATTAAAGAAAGAATCCAGGAATTCGCATCTTCTGAGGGGGTTGTACTGCAAGAAATATTCGTGGATAAGTTGCTTGATGACAGTAATGTGGAGGTTTGGGCTCCTCTCATTGAAGATTAACTTGAAATCTCCAAGAAAATTGGTACGATTCTGGTGCCGAAAAATTAAAACTAAACGAAGTTGCCATGATAAATTTTAAAAAGATGGGTGTTTATAAACTGGGTGTGCTCACCTTCGCCCTTTTGACAGTGATGAGTTGTGAGGGGCCGGTTGGCCCTCCAGGCCCCCCCGGCAGTGATGGGCTAGACGGGATTATGCTATTGGGGGAAGTGTTTGAGTTGGAGGCCAATTTTAATGCGCAAGGAAGTTTTGGAGTCTTAGGAGAATATGGATTTGAGATAGAGGAATCGGACAAGGTTCTAATATACCATTTGGACGGCGTTGAAGACAACAGAGATATATGGAGGCTTCTCCCCCGAGTGGTTTTTCACCCAAATGGGATATTTAATTACTCGTTTGATTTTACAAGGGTAAATTTTTCTATTTTCTTGGAAGGGAATTTTGATTTAAACACATTGGAGCCAGGCTATTTACAGGGACAGATATTTAGGGTTTTGATTATCCCCGCAGATTTTTTACCGGATGGAAGGGTTGATTTGTCGGACCACGAAGGAATGCTTCGCATGATGGATGTGAATCCAGCAGATATTCCAAGAATTACATTAAAGTAAAAGAACTCTTTAATCAAAACAATATTATTGGGAAAACAGTCTTCTAAACAGGGAAGACTGTTTTTTTATTTCCAGTCCTGTCAATATTTGTTGGAAATAAAGAAATTTGAGTATATATTTCTCCCTCACGGAATTATTTAACAATCTGATTGAGAAATATGAAAAAGATTTTACTAGTGTTACTTATGGTCGGGGTTTTGGTGGCTCCGGCCTGCGAGGGACCTGAAGGTCCACAAGGACCTCCAGGCTTTGACGGGCAGGACGGAGTAGACGGCGAGGATGGTGCAGATGGACTTGATATTATAGACTTGGTTTTTGAGGCTGAAGTCGATTTCACAGAAGAAAATGGGTATGCGGCTGCCTTCAATTTCGGGGAATGGGTATTTGAGGATGATAATTTCTTAGTTTTTAGAGAATTCGGGGTTACTGAAGATGGAAGGTCCATATGGAGGTTATTGCCACAAACGGTTTTTTTGGGAGAAGCTGGGATACTCATTTATAATTACGAATTTGCACATCGGGTTTTGGCAGTTTTTTTAGACGGAGCTTTTGACGCAACTATGCTAGGCCCTCAGTATACCGACGATCAATATTTTAGAATTGTTTATATGCCAGGACTTTACCCAAATGCTGGAGAAGGTGCAAGAGTTGATTATTCAGATTTTGATGCGGTAATGAAAATGCTCGGGAAAACCGAAAAGGATATAGTGAAATTAGACAGCCAATAAGGTTAATTATAACTTTTGTTAGTTTACAAAATGCCCTAAGAAATCAGTTTCTTGGGGCATTTTCTTACTTAGGTATTTGACCATCATGTAAAGATTGTCGGCTGCATCTTATATCTTTGTTTCATGGAACTGAAAAACGACCTAATACTACGTGCAATAAGGGGGGAGAAGGTGGAAAGGACTCCTGTGTGGCTGATGAGGCAGGCAGGAAGGATTCTACCTGAGTATAGGGCTGTAAGAAATAGTGTAAGTGGATTTATCGAACTGGCCAAGACTCCGGATCTGGCAGCAGAGGTAACCATACAACCCGTGGATATTCTGGGGGTGGACGCTGCCATTATTTTCTCTGATATTCTAGTCGTGCCGGAAGCCATGGGTTTACCCTATGAGATGGTGGAAAAAAGGGGACCATGGTTTCCAAAAACAATTGGAAGTCTTTCTGATTTAAAACAGATAAGGGTTCCGGATCCCCACGATGAATTGCATTATGTGTTGGAGGCAATACGCATCACAAAGAAAGCCCTGAACGGCAGGGTTCCTCTGATTGGTTTTGCTGGTGCTCCTTGGACGATTTTTGCCTATATGGTAGAGGGGGCAGGAAGCAAGACCTTTTCGAAAGCAAGAGCCATGCTCTACACACAGCCTGATTTTTCTCACAAGCTTCTCGATATGATCACATCAACCACTATCCGGTACCTCAAAGCCCAGGCTGAAGCAGGGGCAAATTTGGTTCAGATTTTTGACAGTTGGGCTGGTATCCTTCCACCTGCCCAATACAGGGAATTTTCCCTTCCATATATTGACAGAATCTGTAATGCAGTTACAGAAGTCCCGGTTACTGTTTTCGCGAAAGGAGCTTTTTTTGCCAGAGAAGAAATGGGGCAACTGAATTGCGACACTATTGGACTTGATTGGAATATGGGAATTAGTGAATCAAGAAAGTTGATTGGTTCGGGCAAGGCATTACAGGGGAATTTGGATCCGGCAGCTTTATATGGTACGGAAAAGGGAATTTTCGAAGCTACCCAAAACATGATGAAGGAATTTGAAGGAGCGAAGCATGTGGCAAATCTAGGGCACGGCGTTTATCCGGATATTGATCCCCATAAAGTAAAACTGTTTGTAGAAACTGTAAAAGCGTATAGGGCGGACTAATAAACCCCGTGAGTAAATTATTATTCAAGTTGCATCACTGGGTATGTTTCGCCTGCCGGTGAAATTTTTGTATCAGATCCAGTAGCATGTGGTTGAAACGGTTGATGGATATCAGTTTGTCCCTGTTTTCGATCGTATTTGTGTCGAATTGGCTATTTCCTGTAATTGCATTAGCCATAAAATAGTACTCCCCAGGGCCTGTGTTATCCAAACAAAGGAAACCCGGTAAGAATAGAAAGATTTTTTTTGTTATAAATTCAGATTTGTGAGAATTTTTTTTAATTTTTGAAAAATGCGCATTTGGAAAATAATATTTTTTAAATCGACCATTATGCAGATGGCATATTAATTAGAGCTCATATTTGAATGGTGTTATTTTTTTATGTAGAAAAAAGTATAATAAATACAAAAAAATGTTTTTCAAATTTAACCTTAAAAATTTGCATCCGATAATCCCTGTGTATATATTTGTAAAAATGTATTTCAAATATACGAAAAAGCTTTTTAAATATTTAGAGGAAAGTAATTAGGTTTATTCTAATTAAACAGCGATTGAGATGGAAAATGTATTAGTGAAGAGGGAATCGGGAAAATTTTCTTCCAAAGGTGAACAAATTAACCAGGATCTAGCGCATGCATGGGATTCGTGGGAAAGGGAAGCGGCAAAAAGAATAGGAAAGCGGGGATTAGATCTATTCGTCTCTATATTAACTCTAGTATTGGTCATGTCATGGCTCTTTCCATTATTGGCCATATTGATCAAATTAGATTCGAGGGGTCCGGTTATGTTCAAGCAGCTCCGTCATGGGTTGGACAATAAACCATTTTATTGTTACAAATTCCGGACAATGGTGGCAAATAAAGAAGCTGATACCAAGCAAGCTACAATAAACGATACGCGGATCACAAAAATCGGTAAATTTTTACGGATAAGTAGTATTGATGAACTCGCCCAAATTTTCAATGTAATTAAAGGTGAAATGTCTATTGTAGGCCCCAGACCCCATACCATGCCTATGAATTTAGAATTTGCGAAGTCAATTGATAATTTTATGTCAAGGCATGCGGTGAAACCTGGAATCACCGGACTCGCGCAGATAAAAGGATATCGGGGTGAAATCCGGGATTTTCATGACATTCACAGAAGGGTTAAGCTTGACCTATTTTACGTAAAATCTTGGTGTCTGTTTTTTGATATCAAAATAATTCTAAATACTTTCACAGCGTTAATTTTCAAGAACCATAACGCCTATTAGTTAAAATGCCTATATACGATCCTAGCCTATCCTATTTATAATTTAGGTTGATGAAGAGCGTGTTAGTAGGTGTCGTGAGTTGGGGCCTTTTTACAATAACGTTAAAACTTCATGGGAAGACGAATTATCTCCATGTAATACGTCAGGCGACGTTTAGGGTCTTTCAATTTTGTCAAAATATTGCATGTATCAAAAATGCAGATGAACTAATGATTATAAGTTGCTGAATTTCGGGATGTTTGAAAGTTATTAGTTAATTTTGCATTAATTTCCTATTCAGCTGGAATCTGTGTCTGTTCCGAATTGTTATTTAAAATAGAAAATATTTACCACCTGCCAAACAAACACATTATGAGGGGATTGATTTTATTTTTAGTGTTTCTTAATTTTTCCTGTGCAAAAAGGAACTTGGTTTATTTCAGTGATATAGACTCGGGCAGTGCGTATTCGACGCAAATTACCATGAACAATGAGCCTAGGATACAAAGTGGCGATCTGTTGCGAATCACGGTAAGCAGTTTAAACGAGGAGTCAAATTTACTGTTCAACGCAGGTGTTTTAACCGCTCAAGGGGGGGGTGGACAAGGAACAGATGCCGTTACGTTGAACCAAGGGTACCTTGTTGATAAGGAAGGAAACATAAACTTCCCCGTTATTGGGAAAATTAACCTTTTGGGTAAAACAAGAGAGGAAGTAGTTGATATTATTGGCGCCTTAGTAGAAGAGCATGTAAAGAACCCAATTGTAAATGTTTCGTTTCTCAATTTTAAAGTTACTGTAATCGGTGAGGTTGCGAGACCTGGAACCTTTACATTAGAGAATGATCGCATTACGTTACTGGAAGCCCTCGGGTTAGCGGGTGACATGACAGAATATGGAAAGCGGGAAAACGTCCTGATTATCCGAGATGAGGGAGAGGAACGTAAAGCCATAAGGCTAAACCTTAACGATAAAGTTATATTGAATTCTCCCTATTATCGTTTACATCAAAATGATGTAATATATGTAGAACCAGATAAAATTAAAGCTATACAAGCTACCACTAACCAACGGGCACTCTCTTTTTTAGCAATTGGTACTTCTGTGGCAGTGGCTGTTTTGTTTAACTTGAGATGGTACCTTGATTAATAAATGATGAAAAATCCCACCGATATCCTACTTGATGGTTTTGAGCTTGAAAAAACAGATAAGAAAAATCTAAAAGTTATTCTGCTCCGGTATTTAAAGTATTGGTATCTCTATTTGTTAGGTATCAGCTTTTCCTTAGGCTTGGCATATCTGTATTTTATGTATGCGGTACCTCAGTATCCTGCATCGACTACGATATTGATTAATGCCACTACAAGAGGCGGTGATTATGTCCAGAATGCGGTTTATAGCGAGTTGGAAAGTTACCAGTCTATTAAGACTGTAGAAAATGAGGCGGAAGTTTTGGCTTCGGCGAGTCTTATGAACATCGTAATGAAAGATCTGGATTTTAGAGTTTCAGTATTCAGGAGAGACAATATTTTTCGACGTTTAGAAGTTTACGGGAGCCAGATTCCACTTCACGTTTCATTTTATGATTACGATTCAGTGGCTTTTCACGATAGGGATCTGGATACTAAATTTAGTTTTAAGCTTCATAACAGTGATTCTTTCGAACTTATTAACACCGAAGGGGCTAGTCAAAGGTTTGTTTTTGGAGATACTATTAGGAAGCCTTTTGGGTCTTTTTCAATTACAAAGGGAGAGTTTTTTGATCCAGAAGATGAATTGAACATTGTTTTTGAAAATCCATATTCATTAACGGGTCGCTACGCAAGCAGGCTTGATGTTTTTGTGGTGAATAAGCTAGCAAGTGTTATTCGGGTAAGTTTGACAGACCCAGTGCCACTCAAGGCGACACTAGTATTAGATAAGTTGATCGAGGTCTATAATCGAGAGGCTGTAAGAAATAAAAACCTGACGGCAGTAACGACTCTTGAATTTATTGAAGAGCAACTGGTAAATGTAAGGTCGGAATTAAGACAAATTGAAGCAAAGGAAGAAAAATACAAACGCGACAATCAAATTACTGAATTGAGTGAAAACGCATTACAGTATTCTCAAAACGCCGAAACTTTTAGGAATAATTTATCCAATTTCAATATTCGTTTAGAAGTGTTGGAATCGATAGAAAATTATATACTTTCTCAGGATGGCCGCTTTCAGTCTGTTCCAAGCACTATGGATATTGAGGACCCTACACTCAATTCCCTTGTTGCGCAATATAATGAGTTGCAGAGTGAGCGGGAAAGAATGTTGCGGACTGCGCAACCAGGAAGCCCTCTCGTACAAAATCTCAATGATCAGATCAGCAGTGTCAGAAGAAGCCTACTGGACAACCTGAAAAATATTAGGGGGAATTTAGAGATTTCTAGAAATAACCTCTTGGGAAGGGTAAATCAACTCGATTTTCAGTCAAGTCGGGTTCCCGAAATCGAACGTCAGCTTGTGGAAATCACAAGGGAGAAAGTCACAAAACAAGACCATTATAATTATCTTATAGAAAAAAGAGAGGAAGCGGCCATGTCCTTGGCAGCAACGACTGTATCGAATTCCCGAATAATCGATAAAGCAAGTGCAAGTAGTGCTCCGTCAAAGCCTAATAGGCTTCTAGTAATAGTTTTTGCGTTAGTGCTGGGATTTGGGATACCATTTGGTTTTGTGGTTGGAAAATATCAGCTTACAGATAAAATTTTAAGCAAAGAGGATATATCTTCAAAAACGTCCTGTAGTATTTTAGGGGAGATAATGCATAAAAAGGGCAAAGAGATCAGAGTTATCGGAAATTCGAAGCGTACTGCGTTGGCCGAACAATTTAGATCCATCCGCACCAATGTCCAGTTTGCCTTACCTTCACATGACAAAATGGTTATCATGGTTACCTCTGGTCTTCCAGGAGAGGGAAAGTCCTTTATAGCTTTAAACTTAGCGATTAGTTTCGCATTGACTGGAAAAAATGTTGCTATTTGTGAATTTGATTTACGGAGGCCTTCTCTTTTGAAAAGCGTTAATCTCTCCGCTCGGCGGGGGATTTCAGATTATATCTTGGATAGCGAATTGCAAATTTCAGATATATCGACTCAAGATGAATCTATTAGCGAAAACCTTACCTTTTTTGGATGCGGGGTTTTACCCGAAAATCCATCTGAGATTATGATGGCTCCGAAAGTGATTCATTTTGTAGAAATGCTAAAAAAGGAATATGATGTGGTCATATTCGACACCGCTCCAGTAGGACAGGTTGCTGATGCTTATGCGCTTTCAAGGTTTGTGGATTTAAGCATATTTGTCATGCGGTATAACTATACCCCGGTCAATACGGTAGACCTGTTGAATGACGATTATAAAGATCGAAAATTGAAAAACCCAATGATTATTTTAAATGATGCCAAAGATATTTATAACAGTATTTATGGTTATGGTTATAAATATGGATATTATGAGCAGGAGGATAAGAAAAAATCAGGTTATACTCGAAGACAAAGTGAAAAGGAAGTGAATTCCTGATTTAAATGGTGTTGAGCAGTAGACATTTTGTTATTTTTCTAGTATTATGAAGTTGAAGTTTTCTGGGTTTTATTCCAAAATTACAAGATTAATAACCAACGGCCACGCAAGAAGCATAAAGGCTAAAAAAAACATTTTAGCTTCTCTATTTATTAGAGGAGGAAGTATAGCAGTATCATTAATCATGGTGCCGATGACCTTAAATTATGTTGATGAAACTCGATATGGTATTTGGTTGACACTAAGTTCATTAGTGGCATGGCTGTCGTATTTTGATGTTGGGTTTGGGCAAGGCCTTAGAAATAGATTTGCCGAAAGTGTAGCCAAGGGGCAATTCACTTTGGCAAGATCCTATATCAGTACAACCTATGCCATGATGACCATCATCATGGTGGGGATGATGGTGATATTTTTAATAGCAAGTAATTTTCTTGATTGGAGTGCAATATTAAATACCGCTCCGGAAATGGCTCCGGAGCTCGGAGTTGTTGCTATGCTCGTATTTTCTTTTTTCTGCTTGCAGTTTGTGTTACAACTTTTTACTACGGTATTAACAGCAAACCAAGAGCCTGCTAAAGCTAATTTAATTCATCTATCAGGTAGCGTTATTTCGTTAACAGCGATTTATATTTTGATGAGAACAACTGAAGGTAGTCTGATTAATTTGGCCAGCGTTCTTAGTGTCTCCCCAGTAGTCGTTTTGTTTTTGGCGTCCCTTTGGTTATACAACACGAGTTATCGTCGATTTTCACCTAAATTAAAGCTCGTTAAGTTTGAATTAGTAGGGGATTTGATGAATTTGGGAGTGAAGTTTTTTGTGATCCAAATTGGGGTTGTAATTCTATTCAGCACACAGAATATTATTATTACACAACTATTCGGCCCAAGCGAAGTGACTTCCTTTAATATTGCTTATAAGCTATTTAGTGTCGTTCCTATGGGCTTTATGATCATTGTAACGCCGCTTTGGAGTGCGTTTACAGATGCTTACATACGTAAAGAGTTTGATTGGGTTAAAGGGACGCTTTCAAAAATGTTGCGATTTTGGTTTTTGACAGTGATTGGGGCATTTTTTCTATTGATCCTTTCGCCCTATTTTTATGATTTATGGTTGGGGGATAAGGTATCGATTTCATTTTCGCTTTCAGCAGCAATGTGCCTACAAGTTTTGGCATTTTGTTTTCAAAGTATTTACGTGTATTTTTTAAATGGAATTGGAAAAATTCAGATGCAATTGTATCTTATAATAATTTGCGCCACGTTCAATATTCCATTGACGATTTTCTTAGGGAAAATGTTTGGGGTGGTTGGGGTAAGTTTCGCCAGTTTTTTTATGTTCTCTTTAACAGGATTTGTTTATATGATTCAAACTAGGAAGATAATTAATAATACTGCTAGTGGTTTATGGTTAAAGTAGTTGTTTAAAAGCTGGTAAAGTGAAAAAGTGAAATGAATATATAAGATATGGATTCTATTGAAACTTCTGATACATATGAAAAGTATATTGGGAAACTTAATCTCAACCTAGCTATATTTTGGGGCTCATTTTTTGTATTTGTCTTTTGTGCAGGCGTCCTTCAGGTACACATTATACCATTATTTATACCACTGAATATTCTTCAGACATTGTCTATTCTTGCAATGGTATATGCGAGTTTTAATTTAGTGCAGTTTAATGTAAAGAACGAAGTAGTTGGTATTTTAATTTTTTGCTATTTTGCTTGGTGTTTTTATATTATTTTTAACGGATTTGTATATGAATATGATTTTATTAAATATCAGATTTTTGGTGGATTTTTAAAATATTTTTTCCCTATTGTATTGTTTTTCCCAAAGACCATACGATTTTACAAGTTTCAATTTAATGTAGTATTTTTTGGGGCTGTTGGCTTTATTTTGATAAACTTGATCTTTTTTGAACAGGTCACTACCAACTATGAAGATAATGTGAATGAGAAATTTACGTTTGAAGGGTTTGTAAAGAACCTCGGGATTTCGATTGGTTTCATTTTGTTTACTTTCATTTATCACTCTAAGATTAAGGTTACCATCTCCTTGGTCGGTCTTTTTATGATTATCGGTATCGCAACTTATAGAGCTCGGCGTGCAGTTATGTTGGTCGCCATAGTCCATTTGATGATT
>DATHWC010000060.1:0-9730 GCA_035460985.1 Lunatimonas sp. | reverse complement strand
AAAAATAAATACATATGGGTAGCTCTGCTGATTTGCACCGCACTTGTCATTGTGGTTTATCTGGTACCCCAGTTACGGCTGGTGCTTGGATTGGAGATACTTCCACCTGAAGTATGGGGGGTGTCGGTTATTTGTGGACTGATCCCATTGTTCGTTGTTCAGGGGTATAGAGTATTAAGCAGAAAATATAGCGCCTAAGTGAATATTGCCGTGAACGGGAATTTGAGGAAGTGTTTGTTCAGGCGGATAAAGTGGACGATTATGCCCTAGAATTCTACCGCTCCACCTCACCAACTTCTGAAGAGGACACTGCCCATTTCTTTTATGGGTTGGGTCAGAAATAGGACCAACCGCAGCCCCTAAAAAACCGGGTTTTCATTCCGCAGGAAAAAGGCAATATCTTTGTCGTTAAACAATCAAAGACATGAACTGGATCATTCTGATTATTGCGGGCCTATTTGAAGTAGCTTTTGCATTCTGCTTGGGTAAGGCGAAATTCAGCACCGGAAGCGAAATGTACTTCTGGTACGTCGCTTTTCTGGTAACCCTTAGCATCAGCATGGGACTGCTTATAAAAGCCACCCAAACGCTGCCCATCGGCACTGCCTACGCAGTATGGACAGGAATCGGCGCAGTCGGAACTGTATTGGTTGGGATTTTTATTTTCAAAGAACCCGCAACCTTTTTAAGGCTGTTTTTTATTTCGACGTTGATAGGATCTATCATTGGGTTGAAGGTGGTAGCATATTAGGTAATGGTAAATTGTTAATGATGAATGATTATGATATTAGTTGATATTAGATATTTGGATATTTTTTGAAATACGGTTGAAATATACTGCGTGAAATATGGTGGAAATATAGCTTTTTCACGGCAGGCGGTTTTGTGAAATTGAGTTTAAGCCGAAGCGGGAACACTAGTTATTCGTGATAATTTAGGGGGCTCAAACTGTGGCTTTGATTATTACTCCCAACATAGATCTCTTACTATTTTCTTAAAAAACACCGGAAAGGTTCCAAGCTTGGATATGTCGAATGCCTTGATTGGAAGGTAAAGGGAGGTCGTCAAGGGAAACCACCATTTTCTCATAATTGTCGGGTATGGCCTCCAAAGGTGCATATTCTCTTCGAATGGTCTGCTCGTCTACCAAAAGATATGCGCACTGCACATAAATTATCCGATCTCCTTTGCTGGCAACTAAATCCACTTCCTTATTCCCCAAAGTTCCCACATAGACCTGGTATCTCTCCTCAACTCCAGAAAAACCAGATTTTCAAGTTTATAACCTAAGCCATATCCAAACCCGGGATAAAGGAAGTTTCTAAATGAAAGGTCGTTAATATAATATTTGGCATTGCCAGAGATGGTTTCCTTTCCTTTGATGTTGTACCGCTCGACTTTATGTGCCAAAAACGTATCGGTTATAAATCCGATGTAGTTTGAAACGGTTTCGTAGGAGGTACTGCGTTTGTTGCTTTTGAAGAAGTTGACGATATTGGTGATTGATACCAAATTCGAGGCATTGTTTACCAAATAGATAAAAACATCCTCCAAAAGCTTGGGGTCCTTGATACTGTGCAGATGTATAATATCACGTAGGAGTACAGTGTCTTTGATAGCTGCTATGTAATTGCGCTTGGTTTCTTCATTTGGAAGTGGGATCTGTTCCTTCATTGATCAGCCTTTTGGCTATTTGTCTCAGGAGATAACTTTTGCCTACACGGCGCTGACCCACAAAGACTTTAACAAGCTTGTTACCCGTGTAGTTAAAAATACTATCCGTATAGCTTATCCTCAGGTACCCCAATTCAGGAACATTTCCATTCCAAAAATTATACTTAGCTAAAAATGTAAATTTATCGTCCATACCTGAAAATTTTATTAAACTAGTTTGGATATTCGTCTATACCATAAAAATTTTACGGTCAATTTTTTATGGTTCCATTTTGGTTTAAATTTCTCCCGCAGATATCGAAGATTGACGAAGAATTTTAGAATTCACCATACGGAAATTAGTGAACCATCTCTATTAAAACAGGAGATCCTTCACTTGTGTCTTGCTCACGCTCACCGGTTTTTTTCAGCATTCATTTATAATTTCCTTTTAAAAAAAGCTCCTCAATTTACCGAAATTTACTTGCCTTTCTTATCTTCAACAACTACATCTTTAAAATCTGATTTCAAATGTCAAATTAAAGGTGTTTTGTAACATAAGTAACATTGGTTATATAATCGAGAGGTTAAGTTATTTCTTATAAAATGAGTTCTTGGGAAAACGGAAAAAGCTGTCAGCAAACTGGGGTTTTTATTGCATTTTTTTTAACATGGTTAAGTGGGCTTTATTCACATTGGCAGTCAGCATTGATATTGTTTCCCGGTCTATTTCTATTTGGATTGGTATTGTTTGAATTTATTCCAAATTCATTCATGTGGACTCGTAAATTTCTCAAAAAGTGTGTCCATGGCACATATGGAGGCGATAGTCTAAATAAATGTGAGGAATGCAATTTATCCCCGTCTTCGGAAAATTTTGTCCGCAAATCTCCTCAAAGAATGACATAAACGGCCGGAAATTGCTGAAAAGGCATTTTCTCCGTGGCATTAAAATCGCAAAGACAAATAGAAACCATTTTCCGAAACAACCTGCTCCTGATTTTCCGGAGTTTCACAAAGTTTGAAAGTACTATTAACATCAATCTGATTGGCCATACCACCGGAATTGCCTGTGCGCTTTTGATTTTTCTTTGAGTGAAGGATCTATAAAATGAGATCCAGTACCGTTTTAGTGAAAATATTATCCACAAGATAAAATACCATCCCAATTAAAAAAGGCAGGTGGAAATCGACCTGCCTTTTTAATATTTATCTATTTATTTAGGGAAACGATCCACTTCGCAATTTTCAATGCCTCCTCACGCGGAACATGCGGCATGGGAGGCATGGGAGTTGCATACTCCGGCCAGTTCTCCGGCCGAGGGGTGTGGATCAACTCCACAATTTGCTCTGGGGTGTAGTTCCGCTTGGCCACCTCCACATAGGCGGGACCTACCTGCTTGGTGTCCTTTTGGTGGCAAGCAATACAGGTATTCTTTGCCAGTAAAGGTTGTACGATCTCAAATGTAATAGCTTCTTCTTGATCGGGTTTTGCCGTTGCTAGCGGAGGAGTTTTTGACGGAGTTACTGCTTGGGACGCCGAAGGTTTCGGTTCTTCCTTCTTCACCCTTGAGTCAAAGGTACTTACTTCAGTCACCGCCAGCGAGGCACCTGTAGGGATGTTGTTCAGCGTGTAATAGGCCGAAGGATGTACCAAGGAGTAGAAAGTGTCCTTTTCCCGAACCCCTTCCAAGAACAGGTGGTGGATGTAATACTGCTTTAATCCCTCCACGACAATCCGTGCTTTGGTGCCGTCTTCTGAAACCTTTACTCCTTTTACGATTGCTTCTTCGTTGTCAACTGGAGGGCTACCATATACTGGGTGGTATTTGTAGATAAAGGAAGAAACGGAATAGGATGCAATATCTTCTACCGACTTTTTGTCCGCAGGCTTGGTAAACTCAATTTCGAATCCGTCAGGCATAGCCTTGATAGTACGTATCTCAAACGGCACTTCACCAGTCCAGGCGACTCTTTCTAATCCTTCATTAGCTTCTCCGGCGGAACCCCAGCCCCGGTTGGTTTCTCCCACAAAGAGGGATCCGTCCGGTGCCCAGGCCATGCGTAACACGCCAGACCTGAATCCACTTCTGAAGTCTATGGCCATGCCCTGCATTTCTCCATTAACCTCTTCAAGAAACACCCGCATGATTTTGCTCTGCCCCTGATCACCTACAAGGATCTGACCGCCAAAAGGTCCCATATTTTCCTCGGGTATTTTGATAGGCTCAGAAGTAGAGATCCCGTGTATGCCATAAGGAAACCATACAGCTGGTAACTTCAAATCGGAAAGTTGTTTTTGCGCCTCATACATGGTGAGAAAATCCTCATCAACTACGTTTTCGGGTTTGATCATTCTTCCCTGCTCGTTGCGTACTTGCCGTGGATCCACCACGCTGTTGAATTTCTCAGTAGTTAAGCTAAGCGGAGAATTGGGAAGTCCAGTCCAGCGAAGACCTGCAGGGTGACCTGTGAAGGTTCCTTTTTTGATATGCCACATACCTCCAGAACCCATATAGTCACCCTGATTTTCAGTGTAATAAAGTTCTCCATCGATGATTCCCAATCCGGCGGGAGAGCGCATCCCCGTGGCCCAAGGCTGCAAGGTTCCGTCCTCCTTGATCTTCATAATCCATCCGCGGTAGGGAACACGGCTTTCGCCTCTCCACCATTCTTCATTGCCAAAGGCCACGTTTCCGGAGACGAAAAAGTCTCCGTCAGGAGCTATCACCGGACCATAACTATACTCATGGTAGTGCCCGGAAACAGGCCATGCATGGATCGTTTCGTAAATGTCAGCTACCCCATCCTGATTGGAATCGATAAGTTTGGTCAGTTCACCGCGCTGAGCGCAGTATAATGCACCGTCTTTATAGACCAATCCGAGAATCTCATGTAAGCCACTAGCAAATTTGCGAAAATAAGGCCGTGGGCTGGTAGGATTTTCTACTATAAACACATCCCCTCTTCGGGTAGAGATCCCCAGGTTTCCGTTGGGCATCATCACCAGTCCCCCTACTTCCAGTAACGTGCCTTCGGGGCTGCTTACCCGAAGAATTTTATAGAAATCTTCCTCCATAGGAGATTCCTGTGCCATTATCGCCGGACTGCCTAAGAACAAAGCTAACAGCAGGCATATTGTATGTTTGATTTTATTTATCATCGTATAAAAGCATTACTTTTCAGACTAAAACAACAGGGAATATGAAACATTGGAACTAGCCGGAATGATCAATTCGGCCTTTCCGCCTACGTTTCTCAAAACAGGTTTCATTCCTCCATCCATCTGAAGGTAGAAGGATTTGTCGTCAATCAGGTACCAGCTCCCATCCATTTCGGAAATGGTATCTCCATGAGCGAGACGAATGAATAAATCATTGCTGCCTCCATCTACTTTGATATTTCGCTTTATCCCCTGTCCGTTGGAGAGGATTTCTACTTCATCCTCCACGTTTGCTCCATGAATTTTGTATTTGTATGCCAAGTGGTTGGGTTTGCTTAATACCTTATATCCTTTTGGTTTAAATCCGGTTCCGGTTGAATCACTGGCCCATTGAGCTCCATCATTTGCCAGCTTGGCAAGGCCAAATGCCACGCCTAGATGCTGAACGGAACCTGTAGGACGGGAGGAACCATCACCCCTGCTATTCCACATGGGGGTAGCGTCCAAAAACCCGCCTCTCCACACTTGGACAATATTTCCATGGTCAAGGTCATAGGTGTAGTGTACCCCTTCCCGAGAACCTACAGAAATAGCGTGGGTTACTCTGATTCTGCCGGGGATATCCATAAAACTACGCAATACAGGACGCTCTACCGGATCCACAAAGATGGGATCAGCACCGCGACCGCCAGCCGATGCGCTTTGACTGTATTGAACTTCCCGTAGGCCTGGACCGGAAACTGTTAAACCCAAAGCAGGATTTACCCAATCTTGAACCTTCACGTAAATTAATTCGAACTCATGTTCTCCAACGGGAAGTTCCGCTTCGCCACGACCTGCATTCTGGGTTCTGCCGACAACATCCTTTCCATTGATCCTCATCATACCTCCACCGCCAGGAACTTGAAGACCCAGTGAATACAAACCAGGTTCTGTAATTCTAATCTTTCCGGTATAACGGAGCAGGTATTGTTTGGATTTGCTACGGATACTGCCCGTAAGCACTGGAGAGTTGCCCGCTAGAGCGGGCGTCATATTTGACAAATCAGGCATTTCGGTGAAAGAACCTTCATAAAGCTCATAAGCGAGGTCAAAAAGTTCTGGTTTGGGGCTGTCGAAAGTCGTAATCTTCAAATTTCTAAAAGCTACCGCACCGTGATCGCCCTGTATTCTGATAGGCCCTTTGGCAACTTCTTTTTCGAACATAGCGCCACGGGTGGGGCCTAACAGTTCTACATTTTCATGGATTAATACGCCATTCAGTTCAACCCGAAGCATGCGGGCATTGGCTAGCTTATTTCCGGATTCGTCAAATCGAGGTGCCTGAAACGACACTTTAAGATGTTGCCAAAGTCCGGGAGCTTTGCTTGTATTTTGTCGGGGAGCATAGCCTTGATAGCCCTTTTGGCCGTCGGGTTTGGAATCGTCCCAACGCTCGTAAATTCCGCCGTTATCGCCGTAGTTGGATATCGCTTTACCCCAACTGTCAAGCAGTTGAATCTCATACATTCCCTGCAGGTAAATGCCGGAGTTGGACCCTTTGGCCATAAGGTATTCCACTTCCAAGTCCATGTCTCCAAAGGAATCATTAGAGTAGAGGTCTTCTCCTTTTTGGCGTTTGGTAGGTATGTTTGCCAGGATGCCGGAACCTTTGGATGAACTCAACGCATCCTTTTCCTGAAGGTTTGTTGACACATCGCCAACGATGCTCCAGCTTTTTCCAGGACTCTTAAAGAAATCCATTCGCTCAAAAGGCACCTCCGTCTGTGCGGTAGCACCGAATCCCATCAGGGATCCCAATACAAGAAGCTTCAGTTTTTTAAGCCGCCTGTAGTCAAGAATATTACATTTACGCATGTAAAATAGTTAGTTTAATTTATTGAACCCTAAAGATACGGATCGTTTTGGGGTTTACCTTAAAATAACGGTTTGGAATTGTGGATATGTTTCAATCAAAAATAACCCGCACAAACCCCATCTCATCATCCCTGTTTTCAAAAACCCACAACATCCCATCTCTTACAAAATATTTTGCGGAGGACTGGTTATTAAGTTCGGGGAGGGACATTTCACTAATCAGGTTGAACTCTTGATCAAACACACTGAGATATACGTCTACATTGATCGTTTCATTAAGTAATCTTCTCTCTTGTTTTTCTTCACCAAAGGTGCTTGAGGAAGAAAGCCTATAATATCTTTTATTTTGCGGATCCCAAACAAAGGGTCCAAAACTTACTTGTTCGCGGTAGGATTGAAGGGCTTTTCTCCTATCATCAATCGAATTATTAAAATCTCCTTCTGTAGCTATTGTCACGGTACTTGGAGTGTGGATAGAGGCATAGATCACCTGTTGAAGGTCTTCACTTTCCGGAGAGGACACATAAAAATCGTTTGAAAACTCATGGGAAACGATGATTTTGTCCTGTTGACTTGCTATAAATACTTTGGGATACCATCTGTAGGAGGTTGTCAAATCTCCGAGTGTATATTTTCTATAATTCCCCTCAGGATCAATCTCGTAGGAGGAAATTATACCGTCAGTTGTGTTTAACTTCTTTAGTATTATCCTATTGGTCAATTGATCAATAACTAAGGCAAACGCCAAATATTCAAAATATGGATTTGCCACTTGCTGCAGTACATATTCCTCATCAGTAATTCCTCCGGCAGCCCGGGAAATTTTTTTCCAATCAAATTTCTTGAGCAATTTACCTTCTAAAGTGAAAATTGCTGCTCCAATCTCAGATGCCAGGAAAAGGTTACCATTACCTTTACTTGTAAGATTGAATACCCCTGATCCTGTGCCATCCGGTCCTTCCTTCTGTAAGGGGAACTTTTCAACTAACTCCAACCGACCCAGGTCAATCATTTCAATGCTGTGGTCGAATGCGCTGTAGTTATACAGAAACCCATCTTCCTGACAGTAATCCGAGACGTGCAATAAATACCGCAAGTCAAAAATATGCCCTTTGGAATCAATTACCACGGAATCAACACTGTAAGAGATTATTTCAATGTTTCCGGTATCTTGCAGTTTTCCGCAGGAAAAAATCACACTAAGTAAAAAGGAGATAATAGCGTAATTGAACATGAGGTCTTGTTGGGGTTTAATAGCGGTACTTATTTATCGATACAGGTAGTTGGTGGATAGTTTAGTCATCGGCTTTGCATTTCAATGACAAAGGTCCGCCAAACTTCCTTTCAGCAAATCAACGGTTAGTAAACATATTCATTTTATAGATGAAATCGCAGATAGGCCCAACAGGTTTAACCATTTTTAACCGGCACTCTGGGGAGCTAGCGGGCAAAATGATTTAGAATCTAAAGATGGCACTTCAGCTTCCGTTTCAAATAATGGTAAAGATTTCATAAATTTAGTTTTATTTTGGAATATGGTAGGCTACAGACAAAAGTTATGAATTCCCTTCTTTTTAGAAAGCTTGAACATTTTTCATAAACATATATTGCACTCCGAATTACAATCCAAATACCTTACATTTGGACTATGGAAAGTAAAAGGTTGTATGTAATATCGGGATGTAATGGTGCTGGAAAGACAACTGCTTCGTTCAATATTTTGCCGGAGATTTTATCCTGCAAGGAATTCGTAAATGCTGACGAGATAGCTAGGGGGATTTCTCCTTTTCAACCCGAAAAGGTTGCGGTCGAAGCTGGACGGTTAATGCTAAATCGGATTTCAGACCTTATGGAAGAAGGAGAGGATTTCGCTTTTGAAACTACGCTTTCTACAAGAAGTTATAAAAACAGAATAATTGAAGCCCAAAATAAGGGATATTTTGTGACGTTAATTTATTATTGGTTGGAAAGTCCACAATTAGCAGAAAAGAGGGTTGAGTTAAGGGTTAAAGAAGGCGGACACAATATCCCAAAAAACGTAATCAACAGAAGGTACTTAAGAGGTATTCAAAACCTATTTAATATTTACATGTTTATCTGCGACTACACTATGATTTTTGACAATTCAAAGCCAGAGCCTATTTTGGTTTATGAACTAGAAAAAGGAGCATCTGAAATTGTATATGACCAGAAAAGATTGTCCAAAATTAAAAAATATTTAGAATGAAAAATATTGACGTATCAAAATTGAGAAATGACATTCTTGAGGGTATGAGGCTTTCAGCGGAAAAGTTAAAAGCTCTGAAAAAGCAGTTAGGTAAAACCATTGTTATTAGCGAAAATGGTGTGATCAAAGAAATTGAGGCTAAAGACTTAAAGTAAGTAGGGCTGAGTCGAATCGATGTCCGTTGGCTTGGCCGTTGGGATCGTCACTGCTCCACTTCTTCGAAAGGCTTTTCCAGCATCCATAATACTCTGTATCGAAAGTTTATAGATTTTATTACCAATCCTTTAGGTTAAAAATTACCATCCCAATTCCCCGAGAAATAAGAAATGAGAAAACTAATGTGATAACACCTCTCCAAAAAACCGAACAATCTCTTCCGATTCTGGTCCTGGCGCATGCGGATGTATTAGCTTGCCATGGGGGTCGAAAATCAAATAACGAGGGATAAAAGCCACGTCTAGTTTCTGCAAAAATCCATACTCTAAAACACCTATTTGCTGTTCGCAATTTCCTGCTGCGCCCGTTGCGCTAGTCGTTGCGCCCGCTGTGTGAAACACACCTAAAAGTCAAACACCAAAAATCCGAGTTCTTCCAGGATATTGTGACATACCCAAAGTTTCCCGTTTTTGGCAAAATACTTTACGAAATCAGTGTTTAATCCCGGAATATGGTTTAGCGATATTTAACCCGAGCTTACTACATAAATATGGGTTCTCGCTTTTCTCCTTTAAGATTTAAAGGCGTTGAAAATCTACAGGAGTTCAATCTTTAAAAAGAGAAAATTTCGGCTATAACTACGCAAATAGTCCAAATAATTATTTGGAAATCAG
>DATHWC010000059.1:0-61030 GCA_035460985.1 Lunatimonas sp. | reverse complement strand
TCGCGACAGAATACCATTTGAATACCTTACACCTTTGTTCCCGGAGGAAAGACTAAAACTCACCACCACCCACGACAATTTTTCTACTCGTATCGTGGATTTATTTGCACCTATCGGAAAAGGACAGCGTGGAATGATCGTCGCCCAGCCAAAAACTGGTAAAACGGTCCTCCTTCAAAAGATAGCCAACGCGATTGCCGAAAATCATCCGGAAGTTCATTTGATGATTTTGTTAATCGATGAAAGGCCTGAAGAGGTAACAGACATGGCTCGATCAGTAAAAGCGGAGGTGATATCCTCTACATTTGATGAGCAGGCTGAACGGCATGTGAAAGTAGCGTCACTTGTTTTGGAGAAAGCAAAGCGAATGGTGGAATGTGGACATGATGTGGTAATCCTTCTTGATTCCATTACACGTCTCGCCCGGGCACACAATACGGTTGTACCTTCTTCTGGAAAGATTCTCTCCGGAGGTGTGGACGCCAATGCACTTCACAAGCCAAAGCGGTTTTTCGGGGCGGCAAGAAACGTAGAAAATGGCGGATCTCTAACCATTATCGCCACTGCGCTGGTGGAAACGGGTTCCAAAATGGACGAAGTTATTTTTGAAGAATTCAAAGGTACCGGCAACATGGAGCTTTCGCTTGACAGGAAGCTGTCCAACAGAAGGATCTATCCTGCCATTGATGTACCAGGATCAGGTACTCGTAGGGAAGACTTGCTTATGGACAAAGAAGAAATGCAGCGGGTATGGATATTAAGAAAGCTCATGTCCGATATGACCTCACAAGAAGCAATGGAATTCTTGCTTCAACGTATGCGGGGTACACGCGACAACGCAGAGTTTCTTATCAGCATGAATAGCTAAAAACACTCTGAAATATTAACTTGAAAGCCCTGGTTTTGCCGGGGCTTTTTTTTTGTTAAAAATCACCATAAGGCATTTTATAGTATTTGAAAAACATAAATCAGTATTTACGTGAATTTTAATCTGCCTATTATGGTACTTTAACCTATGGAAAGCTAAGTTCATCGACTTTTCTAAAACCCTGCTTTTATTTAAGATAGGTTTGTACATGTTAATTTTTAAAAACATGGAAAAAATGATCAGCAACACTTTATTCTTCGGCAGTTTCAACAGAAAATCCTTATTCGTATTTGTGGTATTTTTAGTGTTTATGTTTTCGTCTAGTTTAGGTTGGTCTCAAAATTTTAGCAGTAAGCAAAATGGCAACTGGAATCAGAACACCACATGGAACAGCATTCACAGTTGTGGTCAATGGGATAACGTGAGTGCAGGAATTCCTCCCATTAATAAGGGTTGGGGATGTGCGGTAAGTGTCATTATCAACCATAATGTTGAATTTACAGGAAATGCCACGGAATTTGGTGCTGGGGTTTTCAATGGGATTACTATAAAATCAGGTGCTTCATTAAACTTTTCGGGAAATGTAACTTTTGGCGGGGGAGGTTCAGTGCCGACTTTTATCCTTGAGTCAGGTGCAAATCTCAATGTTGCCGGAACATTTACAGTCAATCGTCCTGTTAAATTTGTCATCCCTTCGAATTCAGTGGTTACAATCAAGAACCTAGTTGTTGGTGACAACAATCCAGAAATAACTGTAGAGGAAGGTGGACAATTGATCATCTTGGAGACTACTGAACTGAAAAGTCGAAGCACTTTGAATATTCATGGTTCATTACATACCAAGAACCTCTCCTTTACTTCTGGAGGCACACTTAATGCAGATCATCAGAATGCTCAATTAATAGTGGATGAAACGACTACGTTGGTGTCTAATAGCACGTTAAATCTCAAGGGTGTTTTAAACACAAACAACCTTATTTTCACGTCTGGAGGGAAATTAAATGCAAATTCCGATCAGGCAAAAATTGAGGTGGCAAAGGATCTAACCGTCAGTAACGGCACATTGAATCTAAGTGAAAGTAGTAGCATCCAGGTAAGTGGCAAGGCCAACGCAGGTCAAAGTGGAACCATAAGTCTTACCCATTCTGCTTCGGCAAGTTTTTATGGCTTGGTCACCATTCCCAACGGAGCTACTATTAAAGCTGCAAATACCTCCCATTTCTTATTCGGAAATAACGTTGATATGTCAGGAGGGGGCAAACTTGAATTGAGAAATAATTCGGAAGGCATTATCCAAGGGGACGTTTCTTTGCCAAACGGAAAAATTGAGACCTTTGATTACAGTGAGGTATATGTAGGAGGTAAACTGACCGCCTCAAATGGAGGAGAAGTTCTTACCTATAATACCTCTGCGTTTAATATTTGTGATTACCCCAATTCTACCCAATTGGGAACATATCACATCAAAATGCTGCAGAACAGCTTTTACGGAGCGGGATGTGTTTCACTTCCGGTGATTTGGGGCGCATTTACTGCCCAATTTGATGCTGCCAAAAAGCAATTCAATGTAATTTGGGAAACAACTAAGGAATGGGAAAACAGTCATTTCGAAGTGGAAAGGTCTCTATCGGGATTTGACGGATATACAGTGGTGGGAGAAATCACAGCAGTAGGTTATTCGGATTTGATTAGCTCTTATAAGTTTGAAGATCAACCGCTTCCAAATCATAAAGGTTTCATCTTCTATCGCATAAAGCAGGTAGACTTAAACGGTAAGTTCGCTTACAGCGAAACTATTAGCGTGATGGTTGAAAATATTTCTGAAAAGTCCACCGATTCCAAGTGGCACGCCTATCCCAACCCTACGAACGGAGACGGCTTCAACCTCAAACTTACCCAATCGTCCGAAACTGACCAGGGACCAATCACTGCACGCATCATCTCGCAGAGAAATTCGCAGTCCGTACAGGCTACTGATCTTTCCATGCTTTCGCTACTTATTGGCCAGCAAATTAGCCAAGCTCCAAAAGGTGTGTGTGTAATAGAAGTAATCCAAGGTAATGAAGTGACACATCTGAAAATTTTAAAACACTAAGGATTTCCCTTAAGATGAACATCCCTTACCAATTATTGAGCCTGTCAAGTTAAACCGACCAAAGGGTAGTTACAATTCGCTTGAATTCATATTTTTTTGCAAACCTGCACCGTTATCTCCGGGACGTGCAGGTCTGATTTTTTGATAGATAGGTTACCCAAGATATGACTAAGATGAGTTAGTGATTTTAACCATACGCTTGTGCCTCAATGTTTTAGCACAAAATTCAAATAGGCATCAAGGATATGTGAAGGGATTTTTTTAAATTGCAGTTTTCAACCCTATTGTTAATAAAACCTTTTTTGCCATGAAACCGATAGATATTTTAAAGGACTTTTACGGTTACGATCAGTTTAGAGGTAACCAAGAACCAATTATCAACGCCGTGATGGCGGGAAAAGATACCATCGCACTGATGCCAACAGGAGCGGGAAAATCAGTCTGCTATCAGGTACCTGCCATGCTGCTGCCTGGACTTACTTTGGTGGTTTCTCCCTTAATTGCATTGATGAAGGATCAGGTAGATGCCCTGAATGCCATTGGGATTCCGGCTGCTTTTCTAAATTCCACGCAGAGTAGCAGTGAGCAGCGGTTCATTTCCCAGGAAGTCACATCAGGTAAAATCAAATTGCTGTATGTAGCACCGGAGCGAATTTTTTCCGGGGGAAACTCTGTATTGGACCTTTTGGGGAATGTAACTTTGTCCTTGGTAGCCGTGGATGAGGCCCATTGCGTTTCTCAGTGGGGCCATGATTTCCGTCCCGAATATCTGAAAATTGGAGAACTTAGGAAGAAATTTAAAGACATTCCCTTTTTGGCTCTTACGGCAACGGCTGATACCCTCACCAGAAAGGATATTGCAGATAAGTTAGGGTTAGTGTCGCCCAATTGGTTTGTATCTTCCTTTGATCGGCCCAATATCACTTATAGGGTTGTTTTGCGAAATGATGCTTTCCAAAAGCTGATTGACTTTCTATCCCATCACCCTGGAGATTCGGGCATAATTTATTGTCTGTCCAGAAAGGGTGTGGAAGATACTGCGGAGCGACTTCAAGAATATGGTTATCATGCCTTACCCTATCATGCAGGGTTGGAAAGGGATGTCCGACAGCGCAACCAAGAGCAGTTTATCAAGGACGAAACAAAGATCATCGTGGCTACTATTGCTTTCGGCATGGGTATAGACAAGTCCAATGTGCGCTTCGTGGTCCACATGAACATGCCGCAAAATGTCGAGTCCTATTATCAGGAAACGGGAAGGGCAGGCCGGGATGGTCTGCCCAGTGAAGTGTTGTTATTTTACAGTTTTGGTGATAGTATCACCCTAGGTAGGATGATAGAAAGTTCCGAAAACCCAGACCATATTGAGGTGATGAAGAAAAAACTGGACCGAATGGTGTCTTTTTGTCAAACCCAACGGTGCAGGCGACGGTTTTTACTGGATTATTTTGGAGAGACCCAAAAGGAAGATTGCGGAAATTGTGATATCTGTTTCCAAAAAGGGAATAAAATAGACGTGACTATTTTCTCCCAAATGATGCTGTCAGCCGTGGTACGTCTGAAAAGGCCATTTGGATTAGGATATGTGATTCTTGTTTTACGCGGATCCAAGTCTGCCAAGGTTCAGGAGGCTCATATGGCTTTGGGAGTATATGGAGTGGGAAAGGACAAAACTGAACAATTCTGGAAGAAACTGGGGAACCAATTGGTTTTGGAAGGCTATTTAGAGGCGGATAAGGATTACTCCACGTTGTCACTGACACCCTTGGCTTGGGAAAAGCTGAAGCAGAAGGAGAAAATTATGCTTTCCATGGACGAAGGAATTTTGGCAACACCCACGGAGCAGTCGCACGACAAAGGTCTTTTGGAAAAGCTAAAAAATCTCCGGTTTAGTTTGGCTAGGAAATTTAATGTACCCCCTTACATCATTTTTTCTGACGCCACACTGGTCGAGATGGCAACCCATTATCCAACCGATTTGGCTACTTTGCGTCAAATCAATGGAGTCGGACAGGTAAAGGCCGAAAAGTATGGTGATGAATTCCGCCGAGTGATAGGCCACTATATGGTGGAGAATGACATCACACCCCCCGCTCCAAATCGGATAGGTGGGTCCCAACGCAGACCATCTTCTTCCCTGAAAAATAGTGGTAGTGAAAAGGAAACATTGGAGATGTTTCAGAAGGGGCTTTCAGTCGATCAGATCGCTGAAAAAAGAGAGATGGCACCTAGCACGATTGAAAGTCATTTGTTTAACCTTACGGAAAAGAAATTGATACCTCAACATAAATTTCTCAACAACGATCAGATTGCCGAGATCAAGGCATTTTATGCAACCCAAGACGGGCATTTTCTCCGTCCACTTAAGGACCATTTTGGAGATAAATATTCTTATCTCCAATTGAAAGTAGCCGTCAGAATAAGTTAATCCACTTCTGTTGTTTGATTTTTATCTAGTTTTTCTTACCGTATTTCGATATTGGATTGAGAAGATCAATAGATCATCCAAAAAAAGGTGCCTGTTTTGGGCACCTTTTTCTTTAAACAATAAACGAATAATTTATTTTAACCAAGCCAGTGATATCTCATCCGGCGCTTTCATTCTGTCGGCAAGTCGCATGTACCTGGAAGACAGACCGGCTAGGTAATCCTGTGCTTTGGAGGCGACATCATTCAATCCTGTAGCTGCCTCAACGTTCCACAGCTTTACCAAATGTTCGATGATCCTAGCGTAGTCCCATCCGGTATACACACCGATTTTCTGAGTGATCGCCGAGAACTGGTCAAAAATGGTGGGGTTCGGACCTCCTTTCCCCATCAATACCGCCGGCATAACGATTTGCTTGCGCATCATCTTCTCAAATGCCAACATGGCTCCGTTGGGGTCAATTTCAAAAACCTGGGACATAAAGGACTTGTATGCTTTCTCATGCCGGGCTTCATCCCCGGCTATTTGTTTGCAAATTCTCCCCAATACCGTATCTCCAGCTTTGTCAGCCAGTTTCCCGGTGTTGACATGGGAGATTTTGGTAGCTCTTTCCTGAAATGAAGTATATATAATGGCCTGGTACGGGTCTTTTTCAGACCTCGGATCAAAACCGTTGTATATCAGACGATGAATGGTCTGTTCAACCTGTCTCATGTCAGCCCTTCCAGAAAGGTAAAGGTATTTGTTTAGCAAGTCCCCATGGCGGTTTTCTTCCGCAGTCCAAGCCCTTGTCCATCTTACCCATCCGGCATCGCTCGTTAGATTTCCTTCTTCATTTATCCCTTCAAGCATATTGAAATATGTTTGGTAGCTGGGAAGTGCTTCCTCAGTGATCATATTTCCTATCAGGGAAGTGATGATAGTGTCAGGAATTCCCTCAGCCCTTTCACGAAGCAATTTGACCTGATCCATAGCATCTGGCTGGGTCATATCCGGTAGAAAATCAGTAGGCTGCCAGCAGTCATCCGGATCCAACAGCGTTGAATCCACAGTTTGACTGACGTAGTCATTTAATTGACTAATTACCTCAGCGTTTTTTTCTACTTCGTAATTTATTTCGCTCGATTTACTCATATGTCGTTCATTTATTACCTCGCACTATATACAAAAAGCCCACCTAATTCCTATCATTTGCCTGTTACGCAAATAAACAATTTCCTATTCAATTTTTCAAACTGTACGTACTCCTAGAACATCAAAAGTACCATGATGATTCAATATATTCATCACTATCTCAATGATAAGTTGGTTTTCGCAGGGAGGGTTAGTGGTTATTTAATAAGTTAATTGATACGCGGCTACTTTGTTTTTAAAGAAAGTAGGTACTACCACGATGTTGTCCTCAGGAATAAACCCGATGTCTGCGGTATTTGATTCGTCTCCGGAAGTATCCAACAGTAACGTTTCTTTGCCATCTTGAATCAGGTAAATTTCTCCTTTCCACCTACTGGCCAGAAAGGTGTCCGAATCGATTACGATTAATCCGTCACCCCCAGTGACGACCGAATTGATCATGGAAAAGCTGCCGTCGGTATTGTATTTTTTTAGACCTTCCGCATCCAGTCCATAAAGTGTCTTGTCGGCACCTACCCGCAATCCATTGATGTTAGGCTGGTTCTCAGCGAAGGTATGAATGTCTCCGTTTTCTAAATAAAGTATTTTATTTGCCCGCATGTCGGAAAAATACACCCGCTGTCCGTCTGTATCCGCATCATTAAGAAACTGTGCCCCTTCTACCTCATAGGTGTTTAAAATGTCTCCGGATGCCAGATCTATCTCCACTAAGGCATCGACATCGGTGACATATAATTTTCCGTCCATCACAGCCATACCTTTGGGAGCATTTAGACCTGTTACCCATTCTTGATCAATAATCTCTCCTGTTTTGGATAAGATAGAAATCGAACCAACTCCGTCTTTTCCGGCTGGCTCGCCTTCAATGTTGGCTACGTAGAGTTGGCCATTACTTGGCTCATAGTGAACGGATTCGTTGGTAATAAATACATCCGGGGTTTCCCAAATTAATTCAAGGGTTGGTTCAGAAGTTGTTTCCGCAGTTTCGGTCATAGCATCGGACGCTGATTTTTCACTTGGCCCACAAGAGAGCAATACGGCTGAAAAAAGCGTCATGGGGATAATTAATCGCATTTGAATCATTGGTTTATAGTGTTTAGGTATACAAAAATACAGTTATTCTTTGAGTAATTCCCCCGATGGGGCAAACTATTATTTGTCCAGCAAATACCAACCCAAAGGATCTACTTCCACATGGGTTGAACTGGTTACCACTGTAGGGTTTGAGGATAATACTATTCTTTCTATGCCTTTATCAGTTTTTACATCTACAGGCAAAGAAAAAGAACTACTAGGCAAGCTTATAAGAAAGGTGTTTTTTTTCTTTTTCTTTACGGACACCTTTGGCAAATCTTCCCGATATAAATACCAAGATAAAACCCCCCTTATATCCAAATCACTATCTTTAGAAAGGTAGTCAATGAGGTCTGCGGTAGCGGCTTGATTGGCATAGGTGAAAGCTTCTTGATGAGCGATCCCTTGAAGTAAAGGGAAAAAAGCGTCGTCACCCAGCATAAACCGCAGGCTGTGCATGATAAATGCACCTTTGGTATATACATCCGGATGGTATGCGATGTCAGAATGACTCTCCGGTGGACTTACAACGGGAAGATCGTTTTTAATCCGTTTTTTGGCATCGGCCACTTTTTCATGATAAGCTTCTTCTCCACCATGCTTGAGGTAGAATAACCAGTCCCCATAGGAGGTGATTCCTTCGTGAATCCAATAATCTGACCAGTCGGAAACAGAAACTTTGTTTCCAAACCATTCATGCCCCAATTCATGGTGTAGCAACCAGTCATACCAAACGTCCCCCATGCGGACAAACTGGAAGTTATTGCCATAGGCGTTGATGGTTTGGTGCTCCATTCCCAAGTATGGCGTTTCCACGACGGCAATTTTGTCTTCTGGAAAAGGAAAAGCGCCGAAAAAATGTTCGTGGGTTTCTGTACTTTTTCTTAATACCTCCATCAAAAGAGGAGCCTTGTCTTTATTCTCTTCCAGAACATAGGCCAGCATGGGTATTTCCTCTCCCAAAATCCCCCTGAAATCCCCCTTTTCCACATGGAATTTACCCATCGTAAAATTGATATTGTAATTCATGATAGGATAGTTGGATTCCCAATGGTAAGTTGATTTTACAGTATTTTCATCCATACCCTTTAGCCGGCCATTGGCGGCAACAGTGTATAGTGCCGGTACGGTAATGGAGAGGCTTACTCCATCTGCTGGTTTATTTTTTGGATGGTCCAGGCAGGGCATAAAGATTTTGCCTCCTTCGTTTTGACTTGAAAGCCCCATCCAGTGGTTTCCCTGACTGTCCTTTTCCCAGGTAAATCCGCCCGACCAGGGTGGGTTGGAGGCAATGGGGGTTTTTCCCCTGTAATATACAGTTACTTTATCTGGTTTTCTGCCATCTAAACTAATATCCAACAGGTCATCCTGATGCACGAAGGTCAAGGAGTGTCCGTCGCCTTTTACATCGTTTACGGTATACTGGGAGACTAAATCCAACCGGAGCGTGTCTGGGTCCTCCAAATACCGAACCGAAAGCGTTGTCGATCCGGCGATTTCTTGGGAATCCGGGAGTATTTCCAAATCCAGATGATAGTGAGATACACGAAATTTCTGCTGAAGGGGATCCATGGGACCTCCCCAATTCCATGAGTCGCTTTGTTGGGCATATAAGGATTCGGTGATTCCAGAAAAAGAAAAACTCAAAAGAAAAATTATGAAGATGAAAGAAGTTTTGGTCATGGGTAGTAAGGGGGGTATGTGATTGTTAATTCATATTTTTGCTCTATCAGTGGTAAACCGAAACTGTTGGATTCTTGTTCGAGAACAAGTTTGAAGCCAAGTTTTTGGTAGATGGACGCAGCCTTAGTTAATGGGGTTGTTGTCCATAAATAGATTTTTTGATATTTCTTTTCTCTTGCAGTCAGCATAAATTCGGTGGTAAGTTTTTTCCCCAATCCAATTCCACGGAACTCTGGCGCAATGATGAAATACCTGAGCTGGCCCATGTATTGATCACGATGGAGTAGAGCGATAAAACCAGCGAATTGACCTTGGTATTCACAGATCCAAACTTGGTCGAGACCTTCCTTGAAGTTCCTTACAAAGTCGGCGAAACTTTCAGCAACATACCGTTCAAAACCAAGGCCAAAACCAAATTCCTCATGGTATAATTTTCCGTGTCGATGAATTATTGTGCCCATATCACCTGGGAATAACTTTCTTCGGATGGATATTTCATCCAGAGAAGGCGAATTTATATTTTGAGGCATAAGGCTGGTTGCAATGGTTTTCGTGTCTTCAAAATTAGGCATAAAATCGAAAACCGAAGGACTTACGCAACTAAAAAATGGTTAGAATCGGCTTCAAATCGAAATGTGGGTTGCATCCAAAACGAATTAGACCTAACTTGAACATTCATTGATTCCACCCAAGCGATGGAAACATATTTCTATAGAGGAACCTTAGTAAACCAAACAAACCTATGTCCGACTTAAACGCAAATTTCAAGAAAGCACAGCAAGCCTTTACGGCGATTAAATCCAAAACCGTGGCGGAAAAGGCTACTTTTTTGGATGCCATGGCAGTTCAAATTGAAAGTATAAAATCCGAGTTGATCCCGACTGCATCCAAGGAGTCTAATTTGCCGGAAGGCAGGATAACCGGGGAGCTGGGCAGGACCTTGGGGCAAATTCGGCTTTTTGCCAATTTGGTAAAGGAAGGCAGCTGGGTAGAAGCTACTATAGATCATGCCGACCCCGATCGATCACCTGCTCCGAAGCCGGATATCCGGCGAATGTTGCGGCCACTTGGACCGGTGGTGGTTTTCGGTGCCAGCAATTTCCCCCTTGCTTTTTCTACGGCTGGTGGAGATACAGTTTCAGCACTGGCCGCCGGGTGTCCGGTGATTTATAAGGCCCATCCTGCCCATCCAGAAACGTCCAAATTAGTAGCTGGTGCTATCCGTGATGCTGCTAAAAAATCAGACATTCCTGAGGATATTTTTCAACATCTTGAGGGTGGAATATCCCTAGGTCAGGAGCTGGCAAGACATCCCATGGCTAAAGCTATTGCATTTACAGGATCCTATGCTGGTGGCAAGGCCTTGTTCGATACTGCCGCAGCAAGAAAAGAGCCAATACCAGTATACGCCGAGATGGGGAGTGTCAATCCAATATTTGCTTTTGAGTCCAAACTCTCAAAGCATTTGGAAGCCCTCGCCGCCGCTTATGTGGGTTCGCTTACATTGGGGGTAGGCCAATTTTGTACCAATCCAGGACTAATCTTTGTGCCTGAAAGTAAGGCAGATGTTTTTTCGCAGGCTGTTGCCGAAAAAATAGCTGCTGTAAACGCCGCCCCGATGTTGCACGACGGAATAGCCAAAACCTATAATGATCGAATCGCTACGTTAAAAGAAAAAGAAAAGCTCACTTGGGTTCATGCGGCTACTGCCACCGACCTGTCCCATGGCTCACCCGCCTTGGCCAGGGTGACGGCTGCGGATTGGATTAGCGACGATGCTTTTCAGGAAGAAGTATTTGGCCCTTTTGGCATTTTGGTATCCTACAAAAACACAGGTCAACTGGTACAGATAGCTCATTCCCTGAAAGGCCAACTTACCTGCACGCTTTGGGCGGAGGATGATGAATTGGCTGAAAATGTCGAATTTCTGGCCTTAATTGAAGAAAAATGCGGGAGACTTTTGTTCAAGGGAGCTCCTACAGGTGTTGAGGTAGGCTTTGCCATGCAGCACGGAGGGCCCTTCCCGTCCACATCAGATAGCAGAAGCACTTCGGTAGGGGTTTACGCAATTAAGAGATTTGCACGTCCCGTTGCCTTTCAGGATATGCCAGAAAGGTTTCTCCCTGAGGAATTAAAGGATTCCAACCCACTTGGTATCTGGAGAACTGAAGATGGCGTCTTGAAAAAATAAATCTGGTAAATGACACGTATTAAATTAGCAGGTACTTGGCTCTTTTGTTTTTGCTTGCTTCAGGCATTTGGACAAGACGACATCCATCTTCGCATTAACCAAATCGGGTATAATCTAAATGACACCAAGGTTGCGGTGGCATTTTCTAAAAAAGCCATACGTGAACGGTTTTTGTTGGTGGATGCTTCAACTAATGAGACTAAAATAGAAATTGTTCCTCAGCGTGTTGAAACCAGTGACTGGGGTGTTTTTCCGTATTATGTCACGGTTGATTTTACCCAGGTGAAAGATCCCGGAGCTTATTTTTTAAAGACAAAGCGAAGCGGTATTTCTACTCCGACATTTCAAATAGGAGATGATATATATCACCAAAAACAAGAAACGCTATTAGAATTTATGCGTCAGCAACGGTGTGGTTATAACCCCACATTGGATATGGTCTGTCATGCGAAAGACGGAAGGAGCCATTACGGACCTATTCCTGACAGCACTTATTTTGATTTGAGTGGGGGATGGCATGATGCGGGAGATCAATTGAAATACTTGATCACCAGTAGCTATGCCACAGCGCATATGCTGATGGCTTTTGAGTTGTATCCTGCTAGGTTTGCCGATGAATTCAATGCGCTGGGACAACCGGGAAGCAACGGCATTCCGGATGTGCTGGATGAGGCGAAATGGGGATTGGATTGGATTCATAAGCTTCATCCCCGCAAGGATATTCTTTTTCACCAGATTGCGGATGACAGGGACCATAAGGGATTCAAAATCCCCAATAATGATAACTCAGATTACGGATGGGGATCAAACAGCTATAGAGCCGCTTATATTGCTACAGGGGAACCTCAGGGATTGGGCAAATACAAAAGTGAGGCTACAGGAATTGCCAATGTGGCCGGACGAAGCGCCGCAGCAATGGCCATAGCCGCACGCATCTGGAAGGAACATCTTCATGATGAAGGCTACTCCGCCAAATGTGCAGAAGCCGCCGAATCGCTCTATGCCCTGGGAAGAGAGAACGAAGGCTACCAGCAGGGGAACTCCTATGGCGCTCCGTATCGGTATAATGAAGAAACATGGGCGGACGACATGGAATGGGGAGCGGCGGAATTGTATAAACTTACCGGCCAAATGGAGTATTTGGATCAGGCTAAGGAATATGCTCTGCAAAGCGGTGTAGCTGATTCTTGGACCGTCAGGGATACCGCTTCTCACTACCAGCTATATCCCTTCATTAACTTGGGCCATTACGCCTTGCACGGATTAGTTGATGAAGCGTTTCAGAAAATATTGGAAGATTACTACCTGCAAGGGATACAGTACACCCTTAGCCGGGCAAATTCAAACCCCTTTCATGTCGGTATTCCGTTCATTTGGTGCAGCAACAACTTGCTGACCAGTCTAGCGACTCAAGTAATCCTTTTTGAGAAAATGACTGGTGATACACGTTATGAGCCATTTTTAGCAGCGCAACGGGATTGGTTGTTTGGTAGAAACCCTTGGGGAACTTCCATGTTCACCGGAATCCCGGAAGGGGGAGAATATCCGGAGGACGTGCATACGAGCGTTTATGTCATGCTTGGTCTAAAGGTACCCGGCGGGTTGGTTGACGGGCCGATCTACAGAACTATACACGACCAACTTCTAGGGTTAACTCTCCTGGAACCTGACGAATTTGCTGCGGTACAAAATAATCACGTAGTGTATCACGATGATGTTGGGGACTACAGCACGAACGAACCGACGATGGATGGGACTGCAGGAGCAATCATATTGATGACTCATTTTGGAAACAGGATTGAAAAATAAGGTTACGGGTCATTTCTAAGCCTCTATTTTTAGCTAATTAAAATGATTTACCGTAACTTACACAACTGCTTTTCAGTATGTTATATCCTTCTAAAAGAACCGATGGGTAATCGATGGTTTATACTCTCCATGTTGCTGTTTATTTCTTTTTCCTGCCAGTCTATCTCTGAGAACCCGGATTCGCTCATGGAAGAGGAGGTGTTTTTTGTGATAGAGGCAGAGGGGAAAACATATTCGTATACCTATAGGCTTCCTGAAAAATATTTGGATGTAGAAGGGGGGATGGGTTTTGTAGAACCTAATCCCGGGGCCGGTACCCAAAATTTTTTGGTTTTTGTAGATCCTTTGGGATTGATGTTGATAGATGTCGATGCAAACTGCAATCTCGATCCAGGTGATAATTCATGCTTCTTTGCCAATTTATCGTTCACCCAGAGTCGGGAAAGTCAAAAGAATACCGGCATCATAAGCTTTTTGTTCGGAAATTATACATTAAACAAACAGAAAACCAACGACCCGGATATAGATGTCTTTTTTGAAGTGGACAACATTCGGACCAGCCCAACGCAGCGCTTGATGGAGGGCAATTTTAAGGGGAGGCTGTTTACCAGATCCCCTTCTGGAAGAATTCCGGAGAATACGCCCCGGGTGGATGTAAAGGGGGCTTTTCGCGTGGGGATAATAGGCGATGTGTGGCAATTGTCCAACCCAGACCGTAACGAGTTTACTCTGAAAAAGTAATGGGTTGTTCCTTTTCGAGAATAAGATTTATAAAGTCTATCATGATAGATATCTCCTTCCAGTCAAAGGGTAATATGTCCTGAGAGTGTGCAAGGGAATCCCGGAGTTTCCCAATATTTCTTATCCTATCGTCATATATATTTCTACTAAGGGAGGGACCAAAGATTTTATACCGTTTGTTTTTTGAAAATATCGACCCTAAATCGCCTAGCTGTAGGCATTGAATAAGGTCGATTTCCTCAGACCGGGCTGTTTTTAACTCATATAGCTTTCGTGCGGAGTCAAGCCGCTCTTCGGACAAACTTTCCTCCCATTGTGGCAAACTGCTCCGGACTATCTCCCGTAACACAGATTCCAGCACGCTGATTAACCCAAATAGCCCCAATCGAACGGGTATTTTGTCCAGATCACTGCGGGTGGCTATATGCGTAATTTTTGAGTTGATGCCGATAAATGCCCGCCTGTTGCGGGCAATAAATGGAAACGCCCGGAAAAGCGGGATATCTGGTGAAAAAATTTCCTCTGGGGTTATTCGGGTTGGTTTAGTGTCACCAAGGTCAACTTTAAACAATCCTTCCGGTGTTTTGATCACCGCTGTCTGGAAATTATGATCTGCCATTTCCTGCTTGTAATTCTCCATTGTGAACAGGAGGAGTTCCTCCGCTATGGATTTTACCCGCAGATGGTTTTGAAGAAAATCGAAAAGTTCTTGTACTTCTTTCATTGCATAAAAATATGGAATATTTAAGCCAATCAGAAGTTAGCTGACTCATCTGGCTTACCTTCTCAGCCAAAGATTGGTACCGCTATCAGTTTTGACATAGTCAAAGTCTCCGAATTTCCCCAGTATGTCGACACGCCCGGCAAAATAGCGGTGCTGAAATTCCGGATATTGCCAATGGGTCTTAACCACATCATCATCACCAATCTCTTTTTGCGTTAGATTAGGATGGGCCAGTTCAACTAGGTTTTCGGCAATAAACCCCTGTCTTGAGTCCGGGAGGCGAATTCTCAACCATCCGTTTGTTTTCCCTTCTACCATAAAAATATCATGTTTTGCCAATTTGTCCAGAATAGGGCTCTTTATACTAGGGCTTCGACGAAGATTAACTACTTCGCCCTTTACCCGCACCCACGTACTTAAGGAACTGGTATCGGATGGCGAAAGTGGAGGCAAAACAGGAGCGCTTCGGAAAAAATGTAATGGATCTATACTCCTCCGCCCCGGTGCGTAGATGCCAAAATGTAAATGAGGCGCAGTGGTGATGGCGTTTCCCGTGTTACCCACGGTACCCAATGTATCGCCTAAGCGGACACTTTTGCCCATACTTACTAGTTGGCTGTCCAAATGGGCATAATAGAAGGAGTATTTTCCGGAGGATACACTTACTGTATTCCCGCCAAGCCGGTTAGTACCCACTCGCGTTACCCTGCCGTCCGCAACTGCCACCACTGGTGTACCCCTAGGCGCAAACACATCGACCCCTTCATGAGTCCTGCGTCCGCCATCCCTAATAGCTCCAAAAAAGCTCGCTATGTTAAGGTGTGTTTTATCAATTACCGGAAAACCCAAGGTACCTTCAAAACCGATGGATATTTCAACCAATCCCCCTTTTAACAACTCTGGTTGGACCCGTAGTAGGTAGTCGGCATCCGATCCCGAAGGGTAAGTCAGTCCATAATCACTCAAATCAGGCTTTATGGGTTTCAACTCCTGGTCGCTTCTTACCTCAAACAAATCCAGAAAATAGGTCGCTGTGGTATCGGAATATGGAATCAGAGAAATGTTCACCTGTTGACCCTCCTTCAATGAAAATAGGAAGGATGCAGCCTGAGGAATCGCAGGGTCAAACTGTGTCAATTCCTGATAGGGTAACTCAATCCTATTCGAATCCTTTAATACGATTTCTCCAACTTTTATCCAGTCTTGTACCATTCCACTGTTTTTAAGAGTCGAGGAATTAAGCTCCTTTAGATATTTTTCGTAGGGACTAGTTGGCCTTAGCAGTTGGTCAATCTTTGTTCCTTGGCAGGAAAAAGCCAAAAGAATCAACCCAAGATATGCTGACAAATGTTTCATTACTTCAAAATATACAAAAGGCCTGCCAACTGATGGCAGACCTTTTATTCTTTTCGTTCTAAGTATAACTAGTGCGTTAGACAGTTTTTTGCTCCTCATGAACACCTTCTCTGATTTCTTCGATAAGTTTTTTGTTAAATGCAGGCAGATCATCCGGTTTCCTTGATGTCACCAAACCGGCATCGCAAACGCATTCGCTGTCTGTCCAATTAACTCCGGCATTGATTAAATCCGTCTTAATAGATGGCCAAGATGTCATCTCTCTACCCTCCAAGGCCCCGGTTTCTATTAATGCCTGAGGTCCATGGCAAATAGCACCCACTGGCTTGCCTGCTTCGAAGAATGATTTAATGAATGAAATGGCATCCTTGTCCATTCTAAGTTTGTCGGGATTAATCACACCGCCCGGGATGACGAGTGCATGATAATCTTCTGGATTTGCTTCACTGAGTTTTTTGTCAATGGTAACCTCACTGGTCCAATTCCCGTCTTTCCATCCTTTGATTGATTTTGCGGGGGAAATGACATGAACCGTAGCTCCGGCATCCTCCAGTGCCTGTTTGGGGCTTTTCAATTCACTTTCCTCAAATCCTGTTTCAGTTAAAATTGCTACTGTTTTATTTTTCAGCCTAGCCATGATATAAATAGTTTTGTTAAACAATCGATTAATTGCCACATCTTGCTCATAGGTGATTTAGAATATGGAAGCTGATAAAGTTCAATTACCGTACCATTGAATAAAAGATGAAAAAATATAATATTAGGACTCTAAATTTGAACTTAATAAGCTTTTTAAGTATATAAGTGTATGTTTACGTTGTAAATGGAAATTTATTTTGGACAAAATGGGCAATTATTTACATGGTTCTCACTTAGAGCAATGCAGCTGCTAAATTTCTCTTTTTCAAGATGCTTTAACGTTCATTAACAAAAGGTCAATTAAACCTTTGCATTTTCACTTGGTCTAATTGCTATAAACCGTTGAAAATTAAGACTATGAACAAGCTATTAATGATTTGTGTATTGGTAGGAGCTACCATCATAAACGCCAGTGCAACTGAAGGAAAAGGCTGTGAGAATTCTTCAAAAGAACTTTCAGAAAAAGTAAATGACGAAATCGACCAAGCCGAAATGAGGTTGGAAAAAATCGGGGATAAAAAATACCAGTTAAATTATTTGGAGATACCTGCGGGTAAGTTAACTGTAATCATTCGGGATGAAAGTAACCGGGTTATATACAGGGATATGATCTTTGCTGAAAAATTCTTCTCCAAGAACTACGACCTATCCAATTTGGATCTTGGGGATTATCAATTTGAAGTAATGGATTCCCAATCCATAAAGCTGATAGACGAAGAAATCCGACTCACGACTACATCAACGAAATCGATATTTGTCGCCAACGTGGAAGTGCTGGATAGGGAACGACTTGCAATTTTCATGAAAAATGATGATGGTCTGGTTCGGACGTTGAAGATTTTTGACGGAGAAAAATTGATTTATGAAGAAGTTCTTGCGGATGAGGAATTTGGGAAAAAATTTAAATTTGAAAATGTCAAGTCACTAAGCACATTGTCTATACAAGTTTCGGATACGGCTGGAAATACCCAATACATTTCTACTCTTTAAGGTTATCACCTGTGTAAACACCTTGAATCGAGGCCGAACCGAAGATTATACTTCGAAATTTAAAGCCCACGGTGCAAACCATGGGCTTTTTGAACTATTAGGATTCTGGCATTTCTTTATCTTACGTATTATATGTGAGGATTTTATTATCTTCACCCAATAGGCCTTCAAATTATTATAGAACCAGTTAAACTGATTTATTATCGGCATCATCTGATAATTAAATCCATTCTAACTCATAGAAACTTATGACAAATACGACTAAAATTATACTATTGATTTTGACAGTTGTCCTTAATCACACAGGCTTTACCCAGAATAGATATCAGCCAATTCGGGAAAATGTCCCTATGGACTCCATCAGATTGAGTGACCCATGTATTTTGGCCGACAACGCTACGTCCATGTATTACATGACGGGAACTGGTGGAAATCTGTGGACAAGTAAGGATTTGAAATCTTGGACGGGTCCTTTCCCTGTTGCCGAGACTGATCCCACATCTTGGATGGGAGAGAATCCGATGATCTGGGCTGCGGAACTTCATCAGTATAGGGGTAAATACTACTATTTTGCCACATTTACCAATAGAGACGTGAAAATTGATACAGTGAAAGGAAATATCATTGAACGTAGAGCGTCCCATGTGCTGGTCAGTGATAAAGCGGAAGGACCGTATTTACCCATGGAGGATCCGGTATACTTACCTGCTCACATGCCGACCTTGGACGGCACCTTTTGGGTAGATGAGGACGGAAAGCCCTACATGGTCTATTGTTATGAGTGGTTGCAAAACTGGGACGGCACGATTGAAAAAATAGAATTAAAGCAGGACCTGAGTGGGCCGGTGGGTGAAAGTAAGCTCCTTTTTAAAGCGAGCGAATCACCGTGGAGTAAGGAAAGAACTGAAAGTGGAGACACCATTCCCAATAAGGTCACTGATGGTCCCTGGTTATTTAAAACCCAAACAGGAAATTTGGGCATGCTTTGGACAAGTTGGGTTTTCGGAGATTATACCCAAGGGGTGGTTTATTCGGAGAGTGGCACATTAGACGGGCCATGGATTCATGAACCTGACCCCATAACTCCACCCAATCATGGCCATGGAATGCTGTTTAGAACTTTCGACGGTCAGTTGCTAATGGCCGTCCACAGTCACCGGGTAGGGGACAACGGACAATACATCCGCAATCCGAAACTTTTTGAAGTGGATGATTCGGGAGATAAATTGGTGGTTGGTAGCGAGTATTGATACTTGATATAGAAATTTTATCTAAGTGATAGCTCTGATCGGCAAATGTAAGTCTACCGAATTAAATGTTTCCATAGTCAATCAAAGAAATTGCCGGCCTCACCCGCTGCTTGGGGTTCAAGATGGTCAATCAGGGTGAACACCATCTCTTCGGAACCATCGCCAAAGCGGATAGTGAGCAGGTTTTTGTGAACAGAAAAACTTCACATTGATCGAAGGGCGGAAAAAATATCGGCTTTCAAATTCCATCATTGCCTTTGTCGAACCAATACCGCTATCTTATTTCATAAAAATAGAACGGAACATAGTCCAGTTCCAATTCAGCCCTTGGCAGGTTAACGTTCCGGTCTGCATATATCCTCCCGTTTTGAAATTGAAATTGAATATCCAAGTGGCCCTCCCATACCTTCTCACCTTCCTTGACGACCTGATAGTAAGGGATTTTGTAAGTTTCACGTATTTGTTTCTTTTCTTGATCGGAGGCGCTATTGTATATTTCCACCACATCAGTGGGAAGGGCTCCGTGATATCCAGCCAGCAGAAGACCATTGGTTATGCCTATTCCAAAAAAAGCGGAATTTTCCGTAAGCATGCCATAAGAACTCATACTTTGATAATTTTTGACCGGAACAGGCTTTATTTGTGCATAGAAGGAATTATCGGGAGCCAAGGGTATCGTTTCTATTAAATTAAGCTTGGGGAAACTGAATCGGTAAATTTCTGGTGAATTTTGGAAAAGTAAGTATAAGTCCTGGTTGAGGAGTACTGAGAACGGGGCACTGTCCATGTACTTTCCGGGAGCTTTGATCATCTGAGCGGATTTTGGAATAAAATCCTGGCTGATTATTTTTTCTTCTGCAAAATCATATACGGTAAGAAACGGAAAGTTGGCCAAAAAATCCTCTTTCTCTCTAGTGTCATCGTCTAGGTCTTTGTTTACGGCATGGGTAAAGATGTTGTGCCCATGGACCAAGTTTGCATGTCCAGGACTAAAGTAGACAGATTTAATGTTAAATGGAATTTCTTTTTTATCAAGCAGGTTCAACTCACTGTCGTACCAGTAAAAATGATTCATTCCGACAAAAAGAAGTTGGCCGTTAGCAAGGTAATCAATGGATACATAGGAAGGTTCAAACTGATCTTTGCTGTCTTCTTCAAGGTTCTTTCTTTGAAGGATATTACCTTCCTCATTGACTCTGACAAATTCTTTCCTTTGTGGATCAAACAATAAATATTCTGATCGGTCATCTTTGGAATTTACCAGGTTGAGTTGGCCGATATAATCAATGATAAGGCTGTCCGTAACGACGAAATCAGGAATAAAATCAGATGCGGATTGCTCAACTGCATTACATTGGCATAGGAGGATTAGTAAAGAGACAGGAAACCACATTTCACATTGATGAAAAAAGCTTGAAGCACTTTTCTTTAAAACAGTTTGAATATACCCCGCTAGCCCCTTTCGAAAAATTACGGTTATTGTATTCATGCCATTATTGGATTGGTGTAATCGAATATAGTACCATTTCCATTGAATCAAAAATCAAAAAAAATATCCAGGTAAATGGTGTAAAATTGGTTCTATTATTCTGAGAATCAGTTTGGAAAATTGCCCGGTGGGGTATAGTGGTTATCAGGCAGGTTTTTCTAATTTAGGATAAACCCAACTGCATTTTTGCGGCTTGGAGATGATCATCGTTTTGCGTGGTGATGGCAAAAAACGCATAATTCAATGGGGAAGCAGCATGTCTTTCCCGAGCTTGTTCATACAGCTTGTCCCATGTTTTCCCACCCAATACCTCATATTCCCGAATCAGGGTTTTTAGACTTTCCTCCCCAAAAACCGCACAATGACCGGAAAAATCCATGGCGGGGTCGCTTACTTGTCCTTCGGACCAATCGATTATCCCACTGATTTCTCCATTCTCGGAAGCCAAAATATGGCCCGCATATAAATCCCCGTGAACAAAACAGGTAAACGGAGGCCAAAGGAGGTCATTATCCAGCCATCTTCGCCATCTACTTTCTAGATCAGCACCTATACCCAATTCCTTTTTGACGGATTCAACTTTATCCAGAATTTCCAGCCTTGTTTCCTCGGGAGTCAGCGACTTAATCGCCATCGCTTCTGCCTCGCTATTAGGTATTCGGTGAAGGTCCACCAATACCTTAGCCAGCGAAGGGACATAGTTGGGGCTATTTTGATCCATGTGCCAGCTTACCTCGTAGGTCTCCGCATCATAGGTAAGTACGGGTTTGTCTTGAAGTAGGGGGTAAGCAATTAGTTCAGCATTCGCAATTTTCCAATCTGGAACAGCAATTGTTATGTGTTTCTTTGCGAGTGTAAGAATTTTACTTTCCTGCGCAATCTGATTCCCCAAATCCTCTCGGCGAGGAATCCGCAATACCCAAGCGGTACCCTGCAAGTCCCTTGCAAAACATATTTTAAAATCAATTCCCATTTCGTTAAAGGTCATATGTTCCTGAAGGAAAAGGCCATGCCTTTCAGCCAGTTTTAGGATAGTCTGAATTTTCATGTTGTCAACTTTTTATTGAGATACAGGTTTGAAAAGTTAATAAATGACGAAACCAATCGAAAGTTGATTGTATTTTAGGATCAGTATCAGGAAAATATTTGACGATATCAAAAGACTTTTTCCAAACTACTTATTTTGCAATTGCATGTTAAGTATCGACACTATCTGTTGCTATATAGTTCATTTTTAAAATCCTATGATAAAATAATTATATTAAAAGTCTCGGATTTATTTCTTTTTTTTTATAAATTTCTTCTCTCCAGTTCCAATATTAACCAAATTGTCGATTTTCTATTTCCATGTTTTCTTAGTATTTCCCACCTACTAACCAAAAGTCATGAAGACTAAAAAAAATCCATCATCTAAAAGGCGACGGATGTCCCCTATGTGGGCCATTCTTACAGTTCTCTTTGCCGTATCCTGTCACGAGAGGTCTTTTTGGGATCCTGAAACCAAAAATCCAAATACCTTGAAATACGAGGAAATAAAACCCGGGACCTTTGTAGGGGAATATGCAGGAGCGAAGTGGCAGCTTAGCCTCCCCGATCCCATCATCTGGAATTCCTTACCTCATAGGTATTTGTTGTTTTATGCCCATGGAATTGTTGACCCTGTCCCTTTTGAAGAGATAGCCTTGCCGGATGATAATATAGGTGGGAGATCCGTAGAAGACATTTTAAATGACAAGGGAATTGGATATGCGAGCACCAGTTACCGGGACAATGGACTTGTGGTTTTGGAAGCGGTGGAGGATATGAAAAATTTGGTAGATCTGACACGGCTTTTTTTTAGAGTCCATCCCAATTATTTCTTTCCAGATACCTTGTTTATCGGCGGTCCCTCCGAAGGGGGGCTGGTGACGGTAAAGACAATTGAGAAATACGGCCATCTTTTTGACGGTGCTATTTCCATTTGTGCGCCTATAGGCAATTTTCAGGACCAATTGCAGTACAATGGGGATTTTCATGTCTTGTTCAATTACTTTTTCGGTGCGGAACTTTCCTCATATGGTGTTGATCTGGGAAATCCTAGGGATGGCGTGCATCCTGATATTATGAATGCTTGGAAATTTGGGAGGCTGCAAGATTTGATCATTTTGTTGATGCAGACCTACCCCGAAAGGGTCCCACAGTTGTTGATTACAGCAAAGGCTACGGTGGATTTTACGAATGAATTGGCCATGGGCACCGCTGTTCTTGAACTGTTAAGGTTTAACATTATGATGACCAATGACGTGCGAAATAGGATGAGGGGAGTACCCTACAACAATAAAAACACAGTTTATTTTGGATCTCTCAATGATAGATTGCTTAATGAAAATGTACAACGGATTGATGAAAGGGATTACCAAAGGGTGAAAAACAATATCATGAAATACGAAACCTCAGGCAAACTAATAAACTTACCCCTTGCAACCATTCATACGACGGGGGATTATGTAATTCCCTATTGGCACGAAGAGCTTTACCCTTTAAAAATCTTTCCCGCAAGAAACAGGTATTTGCACAAAAGCATTCCAGTTGTCAATTTTGGACATTGCACCATCACAGAGGAGAACATTGAGGAAGCTTTGGCTTTCCTAACTGGAAGAACAATAGCGGTCAGCGAAGTCCCAATGGATGAAATGGAGTATTAAGTGATTGCGAAGGTGTGTTAGGAATAGCCTGCAGGATATCTTTTGCGGGCTATTTTATGGACCCTAGATGGCATCAATAATTTGGTGCAGTTAGGGGCGGGAGTTTATGTATGGTGTCCAAAAAGAGGTGGAATTTGAATGGAGTGCTAGCCTGTAATCATGCAGAAGTTTGAGGCCGAAGCACTCAATGCTTTAATAATGGTTTTTAAGTCCGATTTAATGCCGGGTTCTCTCTTCTTAATCCTTGATAATTTTAACTTCTTCCATATTCTCAGGTGAAGATATTCGGCCTAACGCGCGGAATTTTTCAAGTGTGAACTCATTTAGCTGGATTTCCTTCTTGTCTGTATTTTTTCCATTTCCCAACTCATTATAACGATGGAGACCTTTAAGCATTCCGGTGTGCGTAACGATCTTATAATCCTTCTGCAATTCCAAATCTTCTTTGTTCACTTTTACATTACTTATCCTGCTACCTGCGGGTTTAGTGTAATCTAAGGTATAGCTCACCCCACTACTTTGCAGCAGGCCTCCCACCACTTCATATTTATCACCTGGCCTTAGATTGGTGGCCGTTTGCTCCAGGGTAGCTTTTACCTGCTCTCCTTTGAGTATAAGAGTTGCTACTTTTGGTGGATGAGGAAAAAGCCGATACAGGTTTTCCCTTGTAAATTCTCCCAGGAGGGAAACCCCGTATCCCACTCCCGGCAAAAAGGAAATATCTGCATCATATTCTTCCCGAAGCAAATTGCCTACAAGTTTTTCAAAGGGACTTTCACTTTTATACTGTCTGTCAATAACTTCTGTTGCCGTAGCTATTTTCTCCTCCAGATAATCCTTGTGTGGTGCGCGCAGCTCTAGGATGAGGGATTCCACTTCCGGATCCTTCTTGTAATTACTTACCCACAATAAATGATGTTGCGCCTTTACTCCTACAAGTTGGCTATTGCTAATTTGCAATTCAACTTCACCCACCGCAGCAGCATCTGCCAGAGCCTGTACTATATAGGTATTGTTTATTTTCTCAGGATTTGAGATCAGGTCATGGCTATGCCCGCCTATTATGAGGTCGATATCGCTGAATTCTTGAGCGGTTAACCTGTCTATGGCAGTCCCCTGGTGGGATAGAAGTACAATTATATCTGCCTTCTCCCTAAGCTCCGGTAAATATTCACGTATTACCTCATCACCACGGCGAAAATGAAGATCTCCCATATTTTCGCTGTTACCGGTAAGGTTTGTATTGTGATAGGCCAATGAAAGAATTCCTATCCTAGTTCCTCCTATTTTCTTAATAAGGTAAGGATTATTGAAAATACTTTTTCCGGTTCGGGTGTCTGTTATATTCGCTGCACCAAAAGGAAATCCTGCAATTTTCATCAGCTCTTCAGTGCGTTCTCTGCCATAATCGAAATCATGATTTCCAAGGGATAAATAGTCATATTTCAGTTCTTTCATCATTGTAATTATAGCTTCTCCCTCGGTTAAATTTCCTAGCAGATCGTCGCTAAAGGTGTCTCCGGAATCCAGCAATAAAACATTGCCGTCACCCCTGGCATTTCTGAGTTCCTTCACCGCAGTAGCCAATACTGCAAAACCTCCGATTTCAGCCTCTCTTTCAAAGGTAATAAGAGTATCCCTCTCCGGATCACCGGTCTGGGAGGTTGCACTACCCAAGGTGGTTTTAAAGGGCATATAATTCCCGTGAATGTCGTTGGTATGTAGGATGGTGATGGATTGGGTTTCTCCGGTTTTCGGAGATGTGATTGTTGTCCCGCTTCCGCAGGAAGTAATAACAGAAAGGATCATCATTAAATTTAAATTTCTTTTTATACGGCTTGTTTTCATTTTATAATAAATTTTTATCGTTCTTTAAATTACTTATCATAATTAAAAGCCTGCTAATATTTTTAAAACTTAACAATATTTTGAATTGTTTTTCTCTTTTACTGGAACTAAAATTCTGTTCCACGTACGGGTGCCGCCGCCCATTTATTACACCAAAGCAAATATGTTATCATCATTAACGTCGAATTTTGGGTGTGCCTTCAGAAATTCTGCCATCGCTTCAACGGCCTTGATATCCATTACCTTTCTGTTTTTTCCAATATTTTTTGGAACACCTTGTGAAGTTAAAAAACTCACTTTATAAATTTCTTTGGGGTTGAGATGCTTTCCGCCATAATAAATTTCCTGAATACGATGCCCCACCGGATTTTCAATGCGAAGGTTTACGCGTAAACCTGAACACCTTTTAACATATCCGCCCATCTGCTTCATCGGGTCTGATGAAAAAGTTCGTTCAAGGTTTTCCTCCAGCATATCAATAATTTCCTGTCCAGTCAAATCTACTGTGGAAACAGGTGGGTCCATTGGAATGATATTGAACAAATCTTCTTCTGTGATATCACCTTTTTCTATGGGTGCACCATAACGCCATCCATTTGAAAATGAGATTTCAGTACCACTTACATACATAATAGCATTCAATAGAAAATTATCCATAGATGAATTCATGGTATTATACCTATGCAATGTCACTTCTGTACTACCGATCAGATTATTTTTTACAGCTTCATACGGTTGTAATATGGTATGGATTATCTTTTCCATTTCGGCATCAGGAGAAATGTGATTCCCTACTTTTAATAAATCATATTCATGTTCAGTAATTCGTTTGTCCTCTATATTTAATTTTAAATGGCCCAGAAATGACCCGTGGCAACCGCACTGAATGACTATGGATTTATTCACCAAAACAGGTTCATATAGACGATTGTGTGTATGGGCACTCAAACAAATATCTATTCCTTCAACTTGCTTAAGCATATGCATGTCCTGGGGAAATCCATTGTGAGACAACAAGATGATAATATCAACTTTATCGTTCTTTAGCTGCTCTATGTATCTAGGGAGTTCATCAATTCCATCGGTGAGTTTTAGCCCTTCACTAAATTCCGAAGGCATTGTTTTATCAATAATATTAGAACAAATACCAACCACCCCGATTTTCAGGTTTTCCTTTTGTATTGTTATAAAAGGCTGAAGAAAAAGACTCCCATCCATATTGTAAACATTTATTCCCAGCATCGGATAACTCAGCTTCGACAACAAATTTTTAAGCTGCTTAGGTCCATATGCAAAATCCCAATGACCTACCATGGCATTGAAAGAAAGTTCATTTAGCACCGGGATAATTGCTTCACCCTTAGAATTAACTAAGGGCAATGTTCCGTGAAAAGTATCCCCTCCATCAAATAATAAAGTTGAATTTTTCTTTTGTCTGATTTCCTTAATCAACGTTGAAATGCGGGAATATCCACCAACAGTTTCCGTGAATTCTCCTTGGTTACTGTAGAACAATTCATTGTGTGGTTCTAAATAACCATGCACATCATTTAGATAAACTATATTTAATTCCATGTTGTATTTTTTTAGGTTTAGTTCTATTTATTATCGTGAACAAAATGGTGCTTTTTACGATTTATATCTACTGAGATTCATGAATTTTTCCCTTTGACATTTTTAGACCCAAATATGAAAAAAAACTATTACTACTCAAATAATTAGAAATACTAGTTCTAGAGATATATTTCAATTTTCAAATTCTATAATCCCACTAAATAACAAGGGCGGTCATTATTTAGAGGATTTATTCATTTAGCTTCAATTAACTCAGGTTTATTAGTTAATCATTCCTACTTTAATTTCTTCCGATGATTTTTCAAAAGGATGTTGTCATTTGGAGAAAGATCACCAAATACCTCCGTCAGGCTTGCTATACAAAGTTGTGGCAAACTCGTATTTCAAAAGTTGGGACTTGCAGGATAGAAGGAGCTACAAGGAAGGAGTACTAAAAGCTAATTACGAATTTGATTATGAATCCAGTCCGTATGATCAAGACTTCAAAGTTTTTGGGGAAACCAAAATTGAAGGCTTAAACCAAATTCCAGAAAGCTATTTTTGGAAAGGTGGCAAGCTCTGGTCCTATGTCAATATCGAGGACGAATTGGGTTTTGCGGTGATTGATTTTAAGTTTTAGAGCTATGTAAGACCTAATTGCCTGTACCTTCCTTCTAAAACTTCTTTATAAGCATATTTCATATCCGAAGACAGGAATGATCGATCAATCCAATCAAGCGCTTTCAATTTATTCTTTATCATTCGATTAAACGTTCTTTCGATCTGTTTAGGGGTTAATCCCAATCCTACTCCCAATTGCTCAAAATGTTGTCGCTTTAACTTTTTTTTCTTTCCAAGCAATGTCAGCGCAAGTTCTTCCGTGTCTTCAGGGAATAAAATGGCAACATTTAAAAGATCATAAGCAGGAGCCAAGACCCATCCGGATGGATTTTCGATCATTGAGAAGTTCTTCAGGTGCATGTCACTATTTCCAGATAGAAAACAGAAAACAGCTAAGTCAAAATAAAAGATTTTGTCTAGCAAAGTGTTAGCTGAATAGCTATCCAATGCTTTTCCTATTTTCTCCATGGAGCCTTTATATTTATCAAATGCTTCCGTGATTTGAAACATATCTAACATGTGGATTTTTTCTCCGGTTTCTTTCCGGTCAACCCTTTTCGTAATGAATGACAGTTCTCCAGAGGATAATCGAATCAATGATGATGGTACAACTCGAATCCCGAAAGATTCTGAAATCCGCATCGTTAAATGTTCATTTTCTGGCATTTTGGGAAACCTTTCAGAAGGCGGCTTTAAAATAAAGCTTCCTCCCAATGCTCCTACCACCCTCAACCGACTATCCGAATTGCCTTTGGTTTCATTTATTAAGGACAAAGATAGTTTTGGCTGAACACCGGGTACAGTAACACTTCGCTCAACGACATTTTTTGCAAGCTCATCCATTTGATCAAGCGAATACTCTATTTCAGGAGGGGAAGGCGTTCCAAAAAACTCCGTTGAACATTTCTCATGAAAATTCAATTCGCCTTCTAATGGTTCATAGCAGTATAAGCATCTATGCTTCATCTTTTTCCCCTATTGGTTTCACACTCACTGCACCGATACAATTCTGACAGCAGGCTAAAAGCAACCCCATGCGATCGTTCTTATTTATTTTCCAGCTTTCGGAGGCAATATCTAACAACCATCCTTCTGGAATCAAACCTTCAAAAAATGGGAAAAGCCGCTTTTCGGTGTACGGTTTATTTGTAACCGGCATCGTAAACGTTATGAAGTCGTTCGGATAATCTTTCACGTACTGCTCATCATACTGAAATACATAATCCCCATCGTTCGTTTCAGTAATAATACCGGCAAAATGATCATTATAAAATACCTTTCCCTGTCTCATATATTCAGGCTTTTGCTGTCCACTGGAGCTAATTCATGGCCAAACATGCGGAGAACTAGGTTAACTTTATCCATATTGAGATTTGTTTTACCCTGTTCTATTTTACGTATTACAGTTAAGGCCACTCCTGCACGGTCCGCAAACTCCTCCTGAGTCAGATTAACCTCTTTTCTTCGCGCTTTAACAAATTCGGATAATGCACTCATTATATGTATTTGGATATAATATTATGCAAATATAGAAAATTATATGTAATTGAATATAATTTAATGTCGTATTCAATTTTTATATGTTATAGCATATAGTTTAAGGGAAAATAATGTGAAGTGAGTTGTCGTTAAGCGGAGCATATTAAAGACAAAGTGTCTCTTAGACGAGACACTCTGAATTACTTTTTGTTTGATTTAGATCCTGAAACTGCCGGAAAAGAGGCCTGTTTACGATGACTTGTTAGCCGTAAGAGAACAAAGCAGCATGTCTGATTCTGTGACATTTCCAAAAATACACCTTAATCGAACTTACGTCTTACCTGATTTATCCTGTTTCCTTTCTTCTACTTCAGCAATGTATAATAAAAGAGCATTTTAAACGAAAAAGTAAATGGTTTAAAAAAATGTATTTGGTGCTAAAATGATGTAATTTTACATCATGCGCCAAATTAAACGTTAAAGCTATGCCAAGACAAAGTATTTCTTTTACCAAACCTAATGAGGAATGGCTTAAAGCCCAAGTCGAAAGTGAAGAATATTCCAGCAAAAGTGAGCTTGTCAATGATTTGATCCGGCAAGCACGTGAACAACAAAAGCAAATAGACTGGCTTCGTGCTAAACTCATTAAAGCAGAACAAAGCGGCTTCACTAAGATGCGTCCTGATGAAATCCTTGCACAGTCAAAGCAAGAATTGGGTAATCAATAATGGGGCAATATAAACTTACCGAGGATGCGAAGGCTGATTTAATTCGAATTCATCACTATGGCGTTGTGAAATTTGGTGAAGCCCAAGCCGATAAATATTTTATGGCATTTTTTGATCAGTTTGAGCTTATTGCCGAGCAACCCTTTCTATTTTCAAGCGTGGATTTTATTAGAAAAGGATATAGACGTAGTGTGTGTGGTGCAGATAGTATATTTCCGTATTGAAAGTGATACTGTGGAAATCATGGCTGTAATTGGGAGGCAGGATTTGGATGGAATTTCAATATAGTGTCTACTATTGAAAGCATTTGCAGTTTCTGATATTAAATGGATTCTGTGTAGGCTATTGGTTTTTAAAAAAAAATTAAATTGAGACAAAAACTTCAAAAACTAAATTTTTTGATCACAAAGCTATGGTAAACTGTCCCCCAAAAAAGAAAAACCCCAAATACAGTCTGTATAAGGGGTTTTATGTAGCGGGAACAGGACTCGAACCTGTGACCTTCGGGTTATGAGCCCGACGAGCTACCAACTGCTCCATCCCGCGATATGTTTTTAACTCTTGGTTGCTTTCTAATACGTGATCAACAACGTTTTGCTGAAATCGTGGTACAAAAGTAGGTGTATTTTTTATCAAATGCAAGTGAAGGATAGAATAAAATTTGGGAAGGTCCCTTTCTTTTATTATTGCTGACTGATGCCTAGGCTGTTAAATTGATTTTATTTCGGACAAAAAAATACAAACATATTGAGGGGTGATCGTATTTTCGGCTCAAAAGACCAAACTTTCTTTGGTTTATTCGTTCACCCTTGCTACCACTCGGAAAAAAACAAGTACCTTTGCAAAAAACTATTGTCATGACCGAAAACACACACAAAGCTGGATTTGTCAACATCATCGGAAAACCCAATGTAGGCAAGTCCACACTTATGAATGTGCTTATAGGTGAGCGACTTTCGATTATCTCCTCCAAGGCCCAGACCACCCGACACCGGATTATGGGCCTGATCAATGACGACAACTACCAGATTGTTTTTTCCGACACACCGGGAATGTTGAAGCCCAAATACGAGCTGCACAAAAACATGATGAGCTTTGTCCACATGTCTCTGGAGGATGCTGATGTGATTCTTTTCGTAACCGATCTATTTGAAACCGACGAGGAAATAGAAGACGTACTGGAGAAAATCAACGATTCAGGAGTGCCCGTGTTACTGGTCATCAACAAGATTGACCTGAACAAGGAAAACAAGCTGGAGGAAGTTACGGCCTATTGGACACAGCGGCTTCGGACCGCAGCCGTGATCCCCATCTCCGCTACCGAAAGTTTTAACACCGAGCGTATTCTGCAGGAAATCCTAGACAGACTTCCTGTCCACGAGCCCTTTTATGATAAAGATGAACTTACTACCCGGCCGGAGCGGTTTTTTGCTTCCGAAATTATCCGGGAGAAAATCTTTATCAATTACAAGAAAGAAATCCCCTACAGTACGGAAGTTGCCATTGAGGAATTTTTCGAAGACCATAAGATCATCCGGATACGGGCGGTCATCTATGTGGAACGAAACAGCCAAAAAGGCATCATCATTGGCGAAGGCGGCAAAGCTCTTAAGCGGATAGGCATTCAGGCCCGCCACGAAATGGAGAAATTCTTCGGGAAGCAGATATTCCTGGAAACCTTCGTGAAAGTGGAAGAGGACTGGAGAAAAAACAAAAACAAACTGAAAAAATTTGGTTACGACCAATAAGAAATACATACGATGTCAAATATAGTAGCAATTGTGGGCCGACCCAATGTGGGCAAGTCTACCTTTTTTAACCGCTTAGTGGAAGAACGGAAAGCCATTGAGGACAACCTCAGTGGAGTTACCCGGGACAGGCACTACGGGCATGCACAGTGGGGAGGAAAGTTTTTTTCCGTGATAGATACAGGCGGGTATGTGACCGGTTCGGAAGACATCTTTGAGAAGGAAATCAGGAAACAGGTAAAACTGGCGATCGAAGAAGCCTCGGTGATCCTTTTTGTGGTTGACTGCCTGGATGGGCTGACCGATTTGGACACAGAGTTTGCCAATGAGCTCAGGTCTTCTACAAAGCCTGTTTTTCTGGTAGCCAATAAAGCCGACGACAGGGATAAGATGTTTATGGCCAATGAATTTTATGCCCTGGGTCTCGGAAAGGAAGAAATTTACCCTATTGCGGCAGTTAGCGGGAGTGGTATTGGGGATTTACTCGACGACGTTATCAAAGAATTTCAGGAAGAAGGGGATGAAGATCCTGACGAGGGCGTTCCGAAGATCGCGGTTTTGGGCCGCCCGAATGTGGGGAAATCCTCGTTTTTAAATGCCCTACTGGGTAAGGAGCGGTCAATCGTAACTGATGAAGCCGGAACAACCCGGGATGCTATCCATACACGTTATACCCTATACGGCAAGGACATCATTATCACAGATACCGCTGGAATCCGGAAGAAGGCCAAGGTAAAGGAAGATATTGAGTTTTACTCCGTCATGAGATCCATGCGTACGCTGGAGGATTCGGATGTGACAGTCGTGATGGTCGATGCCACCCGCGGCTTGGAAGCGCAGGATGTTAACCTAATTGCCCTTGCCATCAAAAACAACAAGGGCGTCATGATCATCGTGAATAAATGGGACTTGATCGAAAAGGATCATAAAACCATGTTGACCTTCAAGGCTGACATGACTGAAAAGCTTGGAGAGAACAAGTGGATTCCTATTATATTTATATCTGCCCTTACCAAGCAGCGAATTTATCAGGCTATTGAGTTGGCTGTAAGAGTTTATGATAACAAAAACCGAAAGGTTGCGACTTCCAAACTAAATGAGATTTTGTTGCCGGAGATAGAAAAATATCCCCCGCCTGCAAATAAGGGTAAATACATCAAGATCAAATACATTACACAACTTCCCACCAAAAATCCGGTATTTGCGTTTTTCTGTAATCTCCCCCAATATATCAAGTCGCCTTATTCCCGGTTTTTGGAAAACAGACTTCGCGAGAATTTTGACTTTGAAGGAGTCCCCATTAAGATTATGTACAAGAAGAAATAGAACAGAAAGGCAAGGAAAATATTCCTTGCCTTTTTTTTAACCAATCAACTAGTTTATAGGTCGATTGGTCTATAGGTTTTTAGGTTGATTGTCGAAGAATATTTTATCAAATCAATATTATCACAACTCATCAACTCATTAACCTACCAACCAATAACCCCATCAACACTAGTAAAATTATCCGATAATTTTACTAGTCTACGAGGTAAAATCAGAAATGAAACGGTGCAGAACTACCTAGAGGTAATGGGTAAGTGTTTTCATTTGGCTTTGTTAAAGCCATTTTCGGTGAATTTACGAAAAGAATTGGTGAAGATGCCTAAAGGTTATCTTTTGGATTCAGGTTTGAGAAACTGCCTTCTCAATAATTTCCAGCCAATAAATCAGCGGTTGGACAAGGGAGAACTATGGGAACAAACGTTTTTCAAACTACTGGTTGATAAATATGGCGTCGATGAAATTCGATTTTGGCGCACTGCGGATGGAAAGGAAATTGATTTTATCCTACCAAACCAACACCCGCTCCTTGCGATAGAGACCAAGTTTGACAAGGAGCAATTAAAAATTAAAAAATACCGTGCCTTTCTGGATGCCTACCCTGATTTTAACTTCAGTATTGCGGCTATCCATCCTTGGTCGGAATCTTTTTTCAGGGAATTTTTGTAAAACTTCATTACCTTTATTATTCAAAATGCGAAATTTAATATGAAAATAAGTTTTTATGTTACTATATTAATTATAAGCGTTTTTCTTCTTAGTTGCGGTTCGGATGATGATGTGCTGCCAATCGTTGAGAATTCGGTGGAGGGTGCGTGGGAATTACGGGAGGTTACGATACAGGGTTCCGGAAGCACTCGTGTAGGTTTGAGTCCATTTCCTATCCCAGTGACCTTCGCCGGAAATGGCACCGATTACGATATGCAGTTGGTATTTGCGGTGGATCCGCAGGTAGTGACTGCATTGGGCAGTTTCAATTTGGAAGTACAGGTGGCTGCTGTGGGGATTAATATGGGAAGAAGAACTTTGCCCATTTTAGGTTCGGATGCGTTTAAAGGAAATTGGGCACAGAAAAACGGAGACTTGGTCTTAACCGGAAATGAAAATGAGGTACGGTTTCAGCTTCTTGAGGTAACCCCTACCAGCCTGATTTTTGAAGGTAATCCCAACCTAAGGGATTTTGAGTTTGAAGAAGGAGGAGTCAGTGTGAATGAAGCCAACATGCGGTTTGTCTTTGACCGATGAAGATGCGTTACCTCCTGCCTTCGTAGGGTAAATAAATTACTTTTTTGGTTTGGAAGAAATCTTCCTGAAAATAATCTTCCAAGTGATAGCTGACATACATCAGTCCCAATGCTTCCAGTTCCTCATCTACTTCCCCACCTTTGAGATAAAATATGCCGTTTTGGAATTCGGGATGAACATCTTCCTTACGGAATTTGCCTTTGGTCCAGGGGTGAAAATTGGCCATTTGGGTGACTGCCCTGCTGATGATAAAATGGTATTTTCGGTTCAGTAGTTCAGCACGGGTTTGTTGGGGTTCTACATTTCGGAGCTTCAAAGATTTCACAACATCTTTCACTACGGTAATCTTTTTACCGATGGAGTCTACCAAGTGAAAGGTAACCTCGGGAAAAAGAATGGCCAAAGGAATGCCGGGAAAGCCGCCCCCGGTGCCGATATCCAGGATTTTTGTTTCAGCGGGGAATTCCACCACTTTCGCAATTCCGAGCGAATGCAGTACATGGTGCAGGTAAAAGTGCTCCATATCCTTGCGGCTGATTACATTGATTTTTTCGTTCCAGGCGCGGTATAAGTCGCCAAGTTGTTCAAACTGACTTTTTTGTTCGTCAGATAAGTGTGGGAAATGAGAAAAAATAAGCGAAGTGCCTTGATCCATTTGTAATGTATATGATTAAATATGTTTGTCTTTTCCTTGAGCGATCTCGTAAAGCAGTTCACGTGACCGATGTAGCTGCGCTTTTACAGTGCCCAATGGTTTCCCAAGTTCTGCGGCTATTTCATCATAGGACAGTTCGTCAAAATACCTCAGTTTGACCAGCTTCCTGTATTTGGCGGGGAGTTTGTCCACAAAAATACGGACCATCTCTATCCGCTGAGACTTGATGTATTCATCCTGCGGATTATTATCATCGTCTTCCACGTCAATGTTTACAGAGTTGCCGCCGTCGTCTGTCAGGGTATTGTTAAGGCTCATTGTTTTGAGCTTCTTTTTACGGATAAAGTCGATGGCGTTATTGGTGGCAATACGAAAAAGCCAGGTGCTGAAGGTGTAGTCTTTTTTAAATTTATGTAGGTTTCTGAAGGCTTTGGCAAAGGCCTCCATGGTAAGGTCTTCGGCATCATCCGTGTCACGGATCATCTTCAGAATCATGAAATAAACTGCTTTTTTATAGCGTTTCATCAGCGTGGCATATGCCTGCTGATCTTTTTCTTTGACCGCTTTGTCGATCAAATCAAAATCCTCCAATGCTTTATCCGAAAAACCTCTTTCGCTTATTTCCATTTAACTGTTTTTGACAGGTACCCCTTTGTTCCTACGATCCAAAAATAAATCATGTACATAAAATCAAAAAACATGGTCCAAAGCACCTTTCCCATGCCCTCCAATTTCATTTTGGCTTGCCTGATAATCACGTATTGCAGCAACGCTCTCGTGAGAACAAACCCCAAGATTAGTGTAATTGGTTCCCAAGATCGACTTATTGCCAATAAAATGATTGCGCTAATCCAATAGATCAAATGTGTTAACGAATAAATCCCCAGTTTTAGCTTGTCTTTCAGTCGATAATATTTTCCAGCCTGAAAATGCCTTCTTTTTTGGACCAAAAAATCACTGAATTTGGTTTTTGGCAGTGAAAGAGTGATGCTTTCCGGATGAATCACCATGGCGGTGTTCTTTTTGGTGGCATACTTGTTTACAAAGAGGTCATCATCCCCCCCGATGATATGCCAGAGCCCCTTAAATGCTTTTCGTTCCATAAAGAAGCTTCTGCGGTAGCATAGGTTCCTGCCTACTCCCATAAAGGGAGATTTCCACAAGCCAAAGGAGAAGTAGTACAGGGCGGTAAGCATGGTCTCAAACTGAATCAGTTTGTTCAAAAAACCGGGTAAGGTCTGGTAGGAGCCATGGCCAATGGCGAAAATTTTATTCTCCATCCGCAATGGAGCCGTCATCCGTTTGATCCATTGGTCGGAAACAGGAATACAGTCCGCATCTGTGAGCAGGATAATATCCGATGATGCCACTTTTATTCCTAACGTCAACGCGTACTTTTTAGAAGTTACGTGATCGGGTGTATAGCGGACGTGTACCAATTTTAGGTTGGGATACGCGATGGCGTATTCCAAAAGCCAATCTTCGGAACCATCTACGGACTGGTCGTTGACGATCAACACTTCAAAGTTTGGATATTCTTGCGCAAACAATTTTGGCAGCAACTCTTTAAGGTTTTCCAGTTCGTTTCTGGCAGAAATAAGCACCGTGACCCCCTCCTGATTCTTCTCTACGGTCGATTCAGCGGGTTTTTGGTAGAAAAAGGCTAGTCTCCCAAAAATGAAAATTAAATAAAACAACTGGATGGCAACAGCACTAAAAAAGACCAACCACAAGATATCTACCATAATAGGGTTATATGTAATGACAAAGATAAAATCAAAAACGACAATTGTTTTGAGGAATTGAATCTATTTTTGCACCCTCAAAAGTAATCAGAATCTCACAGACTTTTCAACCAACCGCAGGAATGAAATTTACCCTTCATCAAAAAGACGCAAAAAGTAACGCCCGGGCAGGAAGTATTGTAACCGATCACGGCCTCATCGAAACCCCAATTTTTATGCCGGTAGGTACAGCAGGGTCTGTGAAGGCAGTACACCAACGTGAATTGAAAAAGGATGTAAAGGCGCAGATCATATTGGGAAATACCTATCACCTCTATTTACGCCCCGGTTTGGACATCATTGAAAAAGCCGGCGGTTTGCACCGTTTTAACGGTTGGGACAAACCTATTTTGACAGATAGTGGAGGCTATCAAGTATTTTCCCTAGCCGGTACCCGCAAAATTAATGAAGAAGGCGTCGTATTTAAGTCCCATATTGACGGTTCCAAACATCACTTTACACCGGAGGGGGTGATGGATATTCAACGTACCATTGGTGCGGATATCATCATGGCCTTTGATGAATGTACGCCCTATCCGTGTGAGTGGGATTACGCCAAAGATTCCATGGAACTTACACACAGGTGGCTCAAGCGGTGCCAGACCAGATTCGACGAGACAGAGGGAAAATACGGCTACAACCAGACTTTTTTCCCGATAGTGCAGGGAAGTGTATATAAGGACTTGAGAAAGGCGTCAGCGGAATTCATTGCGAAACAGGGCAGGGACGGAAACGCAATCGGAGGGTTGTCGGTAGGTGAACCAGCCGAGATGATGTATGAGATGACCGAATGGGTCACGGATATTTTGCCCGAAGACAAACCCCGTTATTTAATGGGCGTGGGTACTCCTGCCAATATTTTGGAGGCAATCGCTTTGGGTGTGGACATGTTTGACTGCGTCATGCCAACCCGAAATGCCCGCAATGGGATGCTGTTTACCACCGAAGGGATCATAAATATAAGGAATGAAAAATGGAAGGAAGATTTTTCCCCCGTAGATACGGGTTTTGTCAATGAAGTAAGCAACTTCTACAGCAAAGCATATCTTCGGCACCTGACGATCAGTAAGGAAATGTTGGCGGCACAGATTGCCAGTATACACAACCTTTCCTTTTATCTTTGGCTTGTCGGACAGGCAAGAGAACGGATTTTGGCCGGTGACTTCGCCACTTGGAAAAACCAAATGGTCCAAAAAGTGAGTCAAAGGTTGTAGGATATGCATCAACTATTGACTAAAGCCCTTACTTTTGCGTAAGCAATACCAAGAGAAGTAAATTCCAAATGAAGATACTGGACAAACTTATCATCAAAGATTTCCTCAAGACCTATTTTTTTGTGGTTCTGATGTTGATTTTGATTGTGTTGGTGTTGGACTTTACGGAAAAGAATGATGCCTATATCCGGAACAGCGTACCCAGTGGGGAAATTCTGATGTACATGATGAATTACGGCTTGTACCTGAATAACCTGCTGACTCCAATTACGGTGTTTATTTCGGTTATTTTTATTACATCGAAAATGGCCGGAAGGACAGAGATTATTGCCATTTTGAGCAGTGGGGTGAGCTTCATGCGTATGCTCTTTCCGTTTTTATTTTCAGCACTATTGATAGCTGTTGTCAGTTTTTTCCTCAACGGATGGGTACTTCCCGTGGCCACATTGGGTGTGTCGGAATTTAAAGTCAAATATTTGGACGATAATCGGAATAATGTGGATCGGCAAAACATGCACATCAAAGTAGCTCCGGATACATATGCGTACCTAACAAGGTATTACACCTCAGGTAATACGGGTTATAATTTTACGCTGGAAGAGATCAGCGAGGGAAAATTGATTTCCAAACTTTCTGCCGAACGGATTGTATGGGATACTGCTACCAACGCCTGGAGTGTGCGCAACTGGAAATTGCGTGTATTGCAGGACATGGGAGAGGAATGGTCGTCAGGAGAATCTCTGGACACGGTCCTTTCCATCACACCCGCGGATTTTGATTTGCCCCATAATCACCATGAAACACTCACCCTTCCCAAACTACAGGCCCAGATAGAAATTCTGCAAGAAAGAGGAGCTGACAATACCAGTTTTTATTTGATCGAAAAATATGTGCGGTATATGTCCCCTTTTGCTGCCATTATCCTGACCTTTATCGGGGTCATTGTGTCCTCCAAGAAGACCCGCGGTGGTTCAGGTTTTAAGATTGCCTTGGGGTTCTTGATGGCTTTTGTCTATATTATATTGTTTCTGCTTTCCAGAACCTTTGCCGAGGCAGGCACAGCCTTCCCGGTATTGGCCGTTTGGATACCGAATATGGTGTTTGCCCTGACGGGTCTAATTATGTATAAAACCGTACCCCGATAATATGTTTGGCACTCCTACCCCGACTAAGGATTACCTTACCTTGCATTTTGTTATCCTGATTTGGAGTTTTACAGCCATCTTGGGAGTACTGATCAGTATTCCTGCATTGGAGATCGTCTTTTACCGGACCTTGATAGCGAGTCTGGTAATTGGTTTGATTTTTTGGGTAAAGAAAAAATCCATCCGGCTCAAACTTCGGGATCAGGCAAAGATTATCGGAACAGGATTTTTGATCAGCCTGCACTGGACCTTGTTCTTTTGGGCAGCACAGGTTTCAAACGTCTCCGTGTGTCTGGTGGGTATGGCTACCTGCTCGCTGTGGACCTCTTTTCTGGAGCCGTTGGCTAACAAGTCCAAAATCAAATGGTATGAGGTCATGCTGGGATTGATGGTTATTTGTGGATTAGTTGTCATTTTCAAATTTGAATTCGATTATTGGCTGGGCCTTGCCATGGCATTGATGTCGGCCTTCCTTTGTGCCACATTTATGGTCATCAACGGCCGCCTGACCAAAAAACACAATCCCTACACCATCACATTTTATGAGATGGTGGGCGCATTTGTTTTTTCAGTTCTCTTCATGCCGATATACGCTTCATTCCTAACCCCCGATGGTCTTGATATGCAGTTGAAAGGACTGGATTGGATGTGGTTGATTGTATTAGCACTCGTCTGCACGGTCTTTGCCTTCTCGATGTCGGTGGAATTGATGAAGCGGTTAACTGCCTTTACCATCAACCTTACCGTCAATCTGGAGCCGGTCTATGGGATTATCCTCGCATTGATTATTTTTGGGGAAAAGGAAAAAATGACTCCCGGGTTTTATTTGGGTACCCTGATCATTTTGGGATCTGTGTGTCTTTACCCTTTTATCCAGGTGTACTACAAAAGGAAGTTAACCAAGGCTGCTCTCTTGAATTAGTCCATTATCCTTCTAAAATGACCACGGAGGACACATAGAAGGCACAAAGCACGTAGTTTTTTTCCAATACTGCCTACTCCTTTTTCACGCAACGGACGCAACGATGGCGCGGCGGACGCAACTGATTTCAAAAGTTCCTATGTGAACTACTGTGAACTATGTGGTTTAAAAAAGACCACGGACACAAAGAAGGCACAAAGAGCACAGTTTAGAAAATTCTCCGTGTCCTCTGTGTAATCTCCGTGTTCTCCTTTGTGGTCATATTTAAAATTGTCTTTGGATGAAATACTATTTAGATGTTATTTAAATGAATTATTTGTTGAGTTTTTTGGGGTCATTTGATGTAATGTAGTATTGAACAATGGCCTAATCCAGTAAAGTATTAAAAAAAATCTTCTCTATAATAAACCTTCATAAACAAAGAATCCCTCTTCACTTTTGCCAAAATGCGGCTCCTGATCAAAAAGCCCAAACAGAGACGACCCTGATCCTGACATAGCTGCATAAAAAGCCCCTTTGGCATACAGAGACTGTTTCACCTGAGTAAGCAAAGGGTATTTTTCAAAAATGCTTGGTTCAAAATCATTAATCAACTCATCTTTCCACCGTATCCGATCAGAAAGAACTTGCTTTAAATCGTGAAGGGGTGGCTTCGGCGTCACCCCAGCATAGGCTTCCTGTGAACTGATATGTATGTTGGGATTTATAATTACAATCCACTTTCCGGTTAAATCTACAGAAATGTCCTCCATAAACTCTCCCCGCCCGCTGACAAGTTTGGGGGTGTTCTGGACAAAAAAGGGACAGTCACTTCCAAGCTTTGCCGCATACTCTTCCAGAAGCCAATCGTCCAAAAACAAGTCAAAAAGCCTGTTCATTAGTGTAAGGGAGAATCCGGCATCTGCGGAGCCACCTCCAAGTCCTGCGCCGATCGGGATTACTTTATGTAGGTGCACGGAGATGGGAGGGAGATCTGGAAAATCCTTCCGAAGAAGTTTATAGGCTTTCAAAATTAGGTTGTCCTCCTCCTTGCCGGGAATAGGAATCCCAGTTGAGGCAAAGGTTATCTTCTTTGAAGGTATGATTTCCAACGCATCACATAGGGGGATGGGGTAGAGGCAGCTCGATATTTGGTGATATCCGTCGGGTCTCTTGGATGTTATATACAGGCCTAGGTTAATCTTTGCGTTGGGATAATGGATCATGGCATTCTAAGAAAATGGATAACTTGACAAAAGTAAAAATTATGCTGCAACTTTTTTCCGGCAGTTTTCCAAAATGGGTAATTTTTAAATAGTTTTTTGAACATAAATCAATACATGAGCCAATCTGATGCGGATCAGAAAATTTTGCAGAGAAATAATTGACAGTCCCGCAAACAGAATATAATACTGTATTATTTTAAATATGAAAAATAAAAAAAATTAAATTCTCATTTTTTATTATCGATAAATTTAAATTCTATGAATAAAAAGAAATGCAATTAATTCATTTCTGCTAAGAATGAAAAAATGAAATAAAATATTGTAAGTATGAAATAAGGGTTTTAATATTGCATAATCAAATTTATAATCAATCGGTAAACCTAGAAAGATAACACATATCCATGTTCAGCATCGTCAACATTATCCTCCTTGTCGTCATAGTCATTTAGTAATAGATGAAGCGCTGAACTATTGTACCACACACAGAAAACAATAAAGTGCTTCATTCAATTGAAGCACTTTTTTTTATAAACAATTAACAAAAAAGTAAAATAAGTTAATGGGTAACTCAAAGAAATATAGCTGGGAAGTAAGTGACAATCAAGAGAATCCGGCCTCTATGGCCATGTTGTATGCCACTGGTCTTTCGGACCAAAAGATGAAACAACCCTTCGTCGGGGTGGCAAGCTGTGGATACGAAAGCAATCCCTGCAACATGCACCTGAATGATTTCGCCAGGGAGATCAAGGAATCTACCGTGAAATCTAAATTGACTGGCTTGGTCTTCAATACTATTGGTATCAGCGACGGGATTTCCATGGGTACTGCCGGTATGCGCTATTCTTTACCCTCGCGGGAAATTATAGCCGATTCCATCGAATCATTTATTCTTGGCCATTCTTTCGACGGTATTGTCGCCGTGGCTGGATGTGACAAAAACATGCCTGGTGCTGTTATGGGCATGCTGCGGGTAAACCGCCCGTCCATCATGGTATATGGAGGAACCATCCGTTCCGGAAAATATAAAAATGAAAAGTTGAATATTGTTTCGGCCTTTGAAGCCTACGGCAAAAAAATCAAAAATGAAATCAGTGACGAGGATTACCTGGGCGTAATTAAAAACGCCTGTCCTGGAGCTGGCGCTTGTGGGGGTATGTACACCGCAAACACCATGTCTTCGGCCATAGAAGCCATGGGCCTTTCATTACCTTATAGCTCCACCAATCCCGCGACTTCCCCGGAAAAGCGGAAGGAATGTAATGATGTCGGGGAGTATATAGCCTTGTTGTTGGAAAAAGACATCAAGCCCAAAGACATCGTTACCTTAAAAAGCATCGAAAACGCTGTTCGGGTAGTTGTTGCCCTGGGAGGGAGCACCAACGCGGTCCTTCATTTGTTGGCTATTTCAAAAACAGCAGGATTGGATTTTGGTTTGGAAGATTTCAAGCGGATCAATGCGGAGACTCCTGTGTTGGGGGACTTTAAACCTAGCGGAAAATTCCTGATGGAAGATTTGCATGAAATAGGCGGCCTTCCTGCCTTTATGAGGTACTTTTTGGACAATGGCTTACTTCACGGAGACTGTATGACCGTGACGGGCAAAACATTGGCAGAGAATTTGTCGGATGTCGCACCTTTGGTACCCTCCAAGCATGCTGTCATTCATCCGATTGAAAACCCATTGAAAGAAACCGGACATTTGTGCATTCTGACGGGTAATTTGGCTCCCGAGGGATCTGTAGCCAAAATATCGGGAAAAGAGGGCAAGTCCTTTACCGGAAAAGCCAAAGTGTACGACAGCGAACAGGAAGCCAACGACGCCATGAAAAATAATGAAGTGGTAAAAGGCGATGTAGTAGTCATTAGATATGTAGGACCTAAGGGTGGTCCAGGTATGCCGGAAATGCTAAAGCCAACCTCCATTATAATCGGAGCGGGTTTGGGAGCAGATGTTGCTTTCCTTACTGACGGGAGATTTTCCGGTGGAACACATGGCTTCGTCGTAGGGCATGTGACGCCTGAGGCATACGAAGGAGGGCCAATTGGACTACTTCAAAATGGAGACGTGATTACCATCGATGCCACTGACCTGACCATCAACTGCAGTGTATCTGAGGAGGAATTTGCGCAGAGAAGGAAAAACTGGAAAAACAAAGACTTGAGCCACCTAAGTGGAACACTTAAAAAATATTCGCAATTAGTATCTACAGCATCTGAAGGATGTATTACTGATAATGGATAATTGATATGAAATCGAGCATGATGTAAACGTCACACTCTGGAATGATTATCAACCATGCGAGATTCCCCCGAAAAAGTCGGGGCAGGCTGTGGGACCATTGAAAGACAAATTATTAACACATGAAATCGAGCATGACGAAAACGTCACACACTGGGATGATTATAATAGCGAGATTCCATATGGCAAATGAAGAACAATTATAAGCATATGAAAGATTCTAGAATAAGAGGAGCTGATATCGTGATCAAAGCCCTGATAGCTGAAAATGCCAAATTCATTTTCGGATATCCCGGTGGAGCGATTATGCCCATTTATGATGCTCTTTATGATTATGAAGATCAGATTCAACATATTCTGACCCGCCACGAGCAGGGAGCAATTCATGCTGCTCAGGGCTATGCCCGCGTCTCGGGAAAGGTGGGTGTATGTATGGCGACTTCAGGTCCAGGAGCCACCAACCTAATCACAGGCATTGCCGATGCGCTCATTGATAGTACGCCACTTGTCTGCATTACCGGGCAGGTCCCCTCTTATCTATTAGGAACAGACGCTTTTCAAGAAACCGACGTAGTGGGTATCTCTATGCCCGCTACTAAATGGAATATTCAGGTACATCGGGTGGAAGATATCGCGCCGGCCATCGCCAAAGCATTTCATATCGCACGGTCGGGCAGACCCGGTCCGGTGCTGATTGATATCACCAAAGATGCCCAAGTCGCACTGGGGGAATACAACTATGTTCCCTGCTTAAATATCCGTTCCTACAAGCCCTACCCGAAAGTTTCCGATAAGGATATTGAAGATGCCGCCGCATTGATCAATCAGGCAGAACGCCCTTATTTGGTGTATGGACAGGGTGTTATCATAGGCAAGGCCGAAAAGGAATTGGAAGCCTTCCTGAACAAAACCGGTATTCCGGCCGCCTGTACCCTGCTGGGGACGGGAGCTCTTTCCGAAGAACACCCCAACTACGTAGGCAAACTGGGTATGCATGGAAACTACGGTCCTAACTTGCTTACAAACAAATGTGATGTATTGATCGCCGTGGGGATGCGTTTTGATGACCGGGTGACTGGAGACCTTACCCGCTATGCCAAGCAGGCAAAGGTTATTCATATGGAATTGGATTTCGCTGAGATCGACAAGAACGTAAAATGCACCGTGCCAGTATTGGGCGACTGCAAGGTTACACTAGCCAAACTCACCGAACAGGTGAATTCCGCAAAGCATGATGCTTGGACTGCCAAGTTCCACGAACTTGAAGCGGAGGAGAAGCGGGTAGTCGTGGGTAATGACTTGTTGCCGACCAAAGATGGTTTGACAATGGGAGAGGTAATCCGCCATATTAATGAATTTAAAGCAGATGATGCCATTTTGGTAACAGATGTGGGGCAGCACCAAATGGTAGCTTGGAGGTATTTTGAATACAAAACTACCCGTACGCAGGTCACCTCTGGGGGCTTAGGTACCATGGGATTTGCCCTCCCGGCAGCCTTAGGTGCTCAGCTTCATGACTTCAACAGGCAGGTAATATGTGTAGTAGGCGATGGTGGAATCCAGATGACCGTGCAGGAATTCGGAACCATCATGCAAACCAAGGCACCTGTGAAGGTAGTCTTGTTAAACAATAATTTCCTGGGCATGGTAAGGCAATGGCAGCAGTTGTTTTTTGACAAACGCTACTCATTTACCGAACTGGAAAATCCCGATTTTCAAAAAATAGCGGAAGCCTATCGGTTTAAAGTTCAGAAAGTGGATAAGCGGGATGATCTCCGCGAGGCGGTGGCAGAGATGTTTATCCATGACGGGCCTTATTTCTTAGAAGTAGTGGTGGAGAAGGAAGACAATGTGTTTCCAATGATTGCCTCCGGAAGCTCCGTAGAAGAAGTAAGACTAAGTTAATTTCAAACAGCATGAAATCGAGCATGACGAAAACATCACCCAGTGGGATGATTATTATTGCGAGATTCCACCCCGATAAGCCGGGGCAAGTTGTGACCGCTGAAAGACAATTATAAACACATGAAACGATATACAATTTCTGTTTTCACAGAGAACTTTATTGGTATTCTGAGTCGGATTACCCTGATCTTTACCCGAAGGGGAATTAACATAGATGGGTTTACCGCATCCGAAAGTAGGGAGGAAGGCATCTACCGGATTACCATAGAAGTCACGACAACAGAGGAACAGATCATCCAACTTTCCAAACAGATAGATAAAATCATTGACGTTATCAAAGCATTCTATTATACGGATGATGAGATGGTTTTTCAAGAAATTGCCCTGTATAAAATCCCCATTGGCAGCCTTGATCCTGGACTCGAAAAAGTGATTAGACAACATAGTGCACGCATTATTTCCGCGGAGAAAGATTTCGTGGTCATTGAATTGACCGGACACAAGGAGGACACACAGGCTCTTCTTGAGGTGTTGAAAGATTTCAATGTGTTGGAATTTGTGCGGTCCGGTAGGGTGGCAGTAGCCAAGCCTATGGTAACCATAGATAAATATTTATAAATTCAATCAAATCTTACATTATAACTATGAAACTGAAATTCGGTACAGTTGAAGAAAATGTCGTAACCAGAGAGGAATACCCGCTGGAGAAAGCCAAGGAAATTTTAAAGGATGAAGTCATTGCCGTATTGGGTTATGGAGTTCAGGGACCTGGTCAGGCACTTAATTTGAAGGACAACGGATTCAACGTGATCGTTGGACAGCGCAAAGGGACCAAGACTTGGGACAAAGCGGTTGACGATGGTTGGGTACCCGGCGAAACGCTTTTTGAGTTGGAAGAGGCGTGTGAGAAAGGGACTATCCTTCAATTTTTACTTTCAGATGCAGGGCAGATTTCTTTGTGGCCCACTGTTAAAAAACATTTGACTCCCGGCAAAGCCCTTTATTTCTCCCACGGATTCGGAATTACCTACAAAGAAAAAACAGGTATCATCCCTCCAGCTGACGTGGACGTGATCTTGGTAGCGCCTAAAGGTTCCGGTACTTCCCTGAGAAGGATGTTTGTAGAAGGCAGAGGATTAAACTCTTCGTACGCCATCTATCAGGATGCCACAGGAAAAGCAAAAGACCGGGTAGTAGCCTTGGGTATCGGTGTAGGTTCAGGTTATTTGTTTGAGACTGATTTTTACAGAGAAGTTACCTCCGACCTTACTGGAGAGAGAGGTACCTTGATGGGGGCTATTCAGGGGATCTTTGCCGCCCAGTATGAAGTATTGCGTGCCAATGGACACACCCCTTCTGAGGCTTTCAACGAGACGGTTGAGGAATTGACTCAAAGCTTGATGCCTCTGGTCGCTGAAAACGGTATGGACTGGATGTATGCAAACTGCTCCACAACTGCCCAAAGGGGTGCCTTGGACTGGTGGAAGCCATTCAGAGACGCTACCAAGCCTGTTTTTGAAGAGCTTTACAACAGCGTGAAGACCGGTCAGGAAGCCGCAAAATCCATCGAGTCTAACAGCAAGTCAGACTATAGGGCCAAGCTGGAAGAGGAATTGAAAGAATTGAGAGAATCTGAAATGTGGCAGGCCGGAGCGGTCGTCCGCCAATTAAGACCAGAAAATAACTAAGACGGATGGCAGATAAGCTTTGGGTTTTCGATACGACACTTAGGGATGGCGAGCAGGTGCCTGGTTGCCAGCTAAATACCCGGGAGAAAATTGTAGTTGCCCAGGCATTGGAAGCACTGGGGGTGGATATACTGGAAGCAGGCTTCCCCATATCCAGCCCCGGAGACTTTAACTCAGTAGTGGAGATATCCAAAGCTGTGTCTGAACCCATCATCTGCGCCCTCTCACGGGCCGTGGAAAAAGATATACAGGTAGCCGCGGACTCTCTACGCTTTGCCAAAAAAGGCAGAATACACACCGGCATAGGTGTCTCCGGCTACCATATCCAACACAAGCTGCGCAGCACCCCGGAAGCGGTCATGGAGCGCGCCGTCAATGCCGTCAAGTTTGCCAGAAACTTGGTAGGTGAAGTGGAATTTTATGCGGAAGATGCAGGAAGGGCGGAACCGGAATATCTCGCCAGAATCATAGAAGCGGTCATCACCGCCGGCGCCAGAGTAGTGAATATCCCCGATACAACGGGATATTGCCTTCCCGAGCAATATGGTGCCATCATCCGTTTTCTAAAGGAAAATGTATCCAATATTGACCAGGCTATCATAGCCACCCATTGTCATAACGACTTGGGACTTGCTACCGCAAACACGCTGGCAGGCGTCATGAACGGAGCCAGGCAGGTAGAAGTGACCGTCAACGGTATCGGAGAGCGTGCCGGCAACACCTCGCTGGAAGAAGTCGTCATGGCCATCAAGAGCCACAGCGAAATCCCCGTAGTCACCCAGATTAACACCAAGAAAATCTACGAAACCAGTCGCATCATTTCCAAGCTGATGAACATGCCCATACAGCCCAATAAGGCGATTGTGGGAAGAAATGCTTTTGCGCATTCCTCCGGCATCCATCAGGATGGGGTATTAAAAAACAGGGAAAATTACGAAATTATCGATCCTAAAGACGTTGGCGTGGAAGAGTCCACCATTGTCCTCACGGCAAGAAGCGGCCGCGCCGCACTCAAGCATCACCTGGCTCTTTTGGGATTTTCTGTAGAAGGTGCTGAACTGGATGAGGTCTACGAACGTTTCCTAATCTTGGCAGATACCAAAAGGGATATGGGAAGAAAGGAACTGCTTTCGCTTATCGGGGAACACCTGGAAGATTCCCCCTTTATTTCACTGGAACAAATTCACTATGAGGGTGGAGAAGGTGAAATAGCGAGTGCTAAGGTGACCCTAGCCATCGGAGGCAAAATCCTTTCCGCTGAGGCGGTCGGAAATGGCCCTGTAGACGCCGTAATCAAATCCATCAAACAGGTGATCGATCACACCGTCCTGCTGGATGAATTTCTGATCCAAGCCATGACCAAGGGAAGCGATGATACCTGCAAAGTGCATATGCGCTTGATGAGCGAGGGAAAACCTTACCACGGGTTCGGTTCGGAAACGGATATTGTATTAGCTTCAGCTAAGGCGTTTATAGATGCCTTAAATAAATTGCCAGTAAAGCAAAAAATGAGTAACAACTAGCATAATGGAAAACAAAACATTATTTGATAAAATATGGGATGCCCATGTGGTAAAATCCATCCCCAACGGTCCGGATGTATTCTTTATCGACAAGCATTTTATCCACGAAGTTACCAGCCCGGTGGCTTTCTTAGGTTTGGAGAGTAGAGGTGTACCTGTCCTTTATCCGGAAAAAACCATCGCCACCCCTGACCATAACGTGCCTACGATTGATCAGGATAAAACTATAAAGGACAAGCTTTCCCGCATGCAGGTGGAAAGGCTCCGCGAGAATTGCCAAAAATACGGAATTGATTTGCATGACTTGGGTTCTGACCACCACGGTATCGTTCACGTAATCGGGCCCGAACTGGGCATCACCCAGCCGGGCATGACCATCGTCTGCGGCGATAGCCATACCTCTACGCACGGTGCCTTCGGTACCATTGCTTTTGGTATAGGAACTTCTGAGGTGGAAATGGTATTTGCCACTCAATGCATCATGCAGGTAAAGCCGAAGAAAATGCGGATTACCGTTGACGGGGAGTTGGGCAAAGGAGTGACCTCCAAGGACATCATCCTTTATATCATCTCCAAGATATCTGCCAGTGGGGGAACGGGTTATTTTCTTGAATATGCCGGTAGCGCCATACGCAACCTAAGCATGGAAGCAAGGATGACCATCTGCAACATGAGCATTGAAATGGGTGCACGCGGGGGACTTATCGCTCCTGACGAAACCACGTTCGAATACCTAAAAGGCAAGCAATACGCCCCTAAAGGAGATGATTGGGACAAAGCCGTAGCCTACTGGAAAACGTTGAAGACAGATGAAGGGGCTACCTTTGACCTGGAATATTCCTACGATGCCGCGGATATCGAACCCATGATCACCTATGGAACCAACCCGGGTATGGGAGTAAAGGTAAGGGGCATGATCCCTACTACCGATGGCATGGAGTGAAGTGAGAAGAAATCCTACCTCAAGTCTCTGGAATATATGGGGTTCAAACCCGGAGAAGCCATGAAAGGCAAGAAAGTGGACTACGTATTTGTGGGAAGCTGTACCAATGGACGGATTGAAGATATCAGATCAGTGGCCAACTTTGTCAAAGGAAAGCAAAAAGCCGATAATATCACGGCATGGATAGTTCCCGGATCCCGAGAGGTGGAAAAGAAAGCCATCGAAGAAGGCCTGGTAGCCATCTTGGAAGAGGCCGGTTTTAAGTTGAGACAGCCCGGCTGTTCGGCATGTCTGGCCATGAATGATGACAAAATACCCTCCGGGAAATATGCGGTTTCTACATCCAACCGAAACTTTGAAGGAAGACAGGGTCCCGGATCCAGAACGCTGTTGGCCAGCCCACTTACCGTGGCGGCAGTAGCCATCACCGGAACCATTGCTGATCCAAGAGACGTATTCGAAAATTAGTAAACGAGAATAAATTATGGCTTACGATAAATTTAATGTGCTTGTCAGTAGAGTGGTTCCCATGTCTGCCGAAAATGTGGACACGGATCAGATCATCCCGGCTAGATTCCTGAAAGCTACTGAGCGCACCGGCTTTGGAGACAACCTGTTCCGGGATTGGAGATACGACAGTGAGGGCAATCCAAAACCGGATTTTGTGCTGAATGACCCCACCTACTCCGGAAAGATCCTGCTTGCGGGTAAAAATTTCGGTTCCGGATCCAGTAGGGAACATGCGGTGTGGGCACTGTATGATTACGGGTTCAGGTGTGTGGTTTCTAGCTTTTTTGCGGATATCTTTAAAAACAACTGCCTTAATATCGGGGTGCTTCCGGTGACGGTCACTGCTGAATTTGCGGACGAAATGTTTGCTGAAGTAGAAAAGGACCCCTCATCCGAAGTGAAGGTGGATATCGATGCCCAGACGATCACCATCCTATCCACAGGCAGATCTGAGACCTTCGATATCAATGCCTATAAGAAGGAAAATATGAAAAACGGGTTTGACGATATTGATTATCTGCTAAACCTAAAAGAGGAGATCGGGAAATTTGCCGAAAAGGCATAATGACAACCTTTTCTAACAATAAACGTTTTGTTTAGATAATTTTTTATCGTTGTTTCCAATAAATTAACAGAGGAAAAATGGGTGGTCAAAAAAATATAGAAATCATGGATACTACCCTGAGGGATGGAGAACAGACCTCAGGGGTTTCCTTTTTACCCTCAGAAAAATTGCAGATTGCCAAGTTGCTGCTGGAAGAACTGAAGGTAGACCGGATAGAGGTAGCGTCCGCCAGGGTCTCTGAAGGGGAAATGGAGGGCGTGAAGAAAATCACCCATTGGGCCAAAGAAAAAAAGTTCTTGGATAAAATTGAGGTATTGGGTTTTGTCGATACCCCCAAATCCGTGGATTGGTTGGTGGAGGCAGGTGCCAAGGTACTCAATCTGCTTACCAAAGGTTCTCTGAACCACTTGACTCATCAGCTTAAGAAAACCCCGGAAGAGCATTTTCAGGAAATTGAAGAATGCATCCGCTATGCCATCGATAAGGGCATAGCCGTGAATGTGTACTTGGAAGACTGGAGCAACGGCATGCGGAATTCCAGGGAATACACACTGGACCTAATTCATTTTCTATCCACCCTGCAGGTCCGCAGAATCATGCTGCCCGATACCTTGGGCTTATTACAGCCGGAGGAGGTAAAATCATTCTTACTGCTTATTACCGAGAAGTTCCCAACAGTACATTTTGATTTCCACGCTCACAACGATTACGACCTTTCTGTAGCCAATGTGCTTCAGGCAGTGGCTTGTGGGGCTAAAGGGATACATACCACCGTCAATGGGTTGGGTGAGCGGACCGGCAATGCCCCCCTTGAATCCGTGGTTGCCGTGATCAAGGATTTTACCGAGTTTGACCTAGGTATCAAGGAGAACAAAATATACCGAATCAGCAAGTTGGTGGAACAGTTTTCGGGCTTGCATATCCCTGCCAACAAGCCTGTGGTGGGAGAGAATGTATTTACCCAGACAGCGGGCGTTCATGCAGACGGAGACAATAAAAAGAACCTCTATTACAGTGATCTGATGCCGGAACGCTTCGGCAGGACCAGAAAATATGCCTTGGGCAAAACCTCCGGCAAGGCCAATATCCTCAAGAACTTGCAGGAACTCGGCATTTCCCTGGAGCCGGACGAGCTTACCAAAGTTACCCAACGGATCATTGATCTGGGAGACCGGAAGGAGCGCGTCACTACGGAGGACCTGCCCTATATCATTTCGGATGTGCTGCAAAACAACAGCATTAAGACCGATATCAGCATAGACGGCTATCACATGGTGCATTCCAAAGGACTAAAGCCCTCTGTACAGCTGCGGATGAAGATCCATGAAGAATATTACGAGCAGAACGCCTCCGGGGATGGGCAATACGATTCCTTTATGAAGGCCCTCAAGAAGATCTATAAGTCCCTCAACAAGGAATTGCCCAAGCTTACCGATTTTCATATCAGTATCCCTCCGGGTGGCAAGACAGATGCCTTTGTGGAGTGTGTGATTACCTGGGATTATGGGAAGATCTTTAAAACCAAGGGTTTGGACAGTGATCAAACCATCGCTGCCATGAAGGCAACGGAAAAAATGCTAAACATCATTGAACAATTAAATAAAACCAACCAAGAAAAATTGAATTCCTATGGAAATGAATATAGCCCTATTACCTGGTGACGGTATAGGACCTGAAGTAGTCGATCAGGCCGTAAAAGTAGTAAAGGCCATCGGTGAAAAATTTGGACATCAGATTACATTTGAAACAGCTCTGACCGGTGCAGCTGCCATAGATGCGGTAGGCGTCCCGTATCCGGACGAAACCCATGAAGTTTGCCTGCGGTCAGATGCCGTGCTTTTTGGAGCCATCGGCGATCCCAAATATGACAATGATCCGTCGGCTAAGGTAAGGCCAGAGCAGGGGCTACTGTTGATGCGGAAAAAGCTTGGCCTTTTTTGCAATGTACGTCCTACCTTTACTTTCCCTTCCTTGGTAGATAAGTCCCCGCTAAAGCGGGAGCGTATCGAAGGGACGGATTTGGTGTTTTTGCGTGAGCTTACCGGAGGCATTTACTTCGGTGAGCCTAGAGGAAGAAGTGAGCAGGGAGACCGTGCCTTTGACACCTGCGTGTACAATGTATATGAGATCGAGCGCCTGGCCCGCATGGGTTTTGAATTTGCGCAAAAAAGAAGAAAATTGCTTACCTGTGTGGATAAGGCCAACGTGTTGGCTACCTCTAGGCTTTGGAGAGAGACTGTACAGCGTTTAGCTCCCGAGTATCCTGATGTCAAGGTAGAGTATGAGTTTGTAGATGCGGTAGCCATGAGGCTAATACAGTGGCCCAAGGCGTATGATGTCTTGATAACCGAGAACCTGTTTGGCGATATTCTGACCGATGAGGCGTCCGTTATCAGCGGTTCCATGGGTCTGATGCCTTCGGCTTCCTTGGGATCTGACACCAAGTTATTTGAGCCTATCCACGGTTCCTATCCACAGGCGGCAGGCAAGGACATCGCCAACCCATTGGCCACGGTGCTTTCTGCGGCCATGATGTTCGAGTATGCCTTTGACTTGCAGGACGAGGCGAATGCGATTTCAGCGGCGGTAAACCGCTCTCTGGAAGAAGGCATCGTCACTGAAGACCTGGCCGGAGACGGCGGCAAAGCCTACAAAACTTCCGAAGTGGGTGATTGGCTGGTGAAGCAGATATTGAGTTAAGTCAATTACGAATTAAAAATTACGGTGGCTCATTTGTAACCAAATACTGAGCTTAAAAAGGTTTTACTTTGTAATAAATAAAGGCCGGAACGGGATTCGTTTCGGTCTTTATTTTTGGGATTATCTGGATATTTAGTTAGGCAAGTCATATTATTATAACGCTTCCAAATACTTTAGTCGAATTAGGCTTTTTCTTGATACTATTTTTCTCCAATTAATTCTACGGCTAATCCGTTTCAATAAATTTAATCTCAAGTGAACATTTTTATTATAAGATTCATATAGATTCCAGTTTGGATTCCGCCTTGCAGATTTTGGCGTTAAGAAATTCGGGCAGTGCGGTGGCAAAGGCACTTTGACGAAGTTTTTGTTCCCAGCATACATTGTATGGATTAGCTCCTTTCAAAAACTGAGGAGTTTGCCTATGCGCGGGTAGAGCCCTAATTTTAGCCAAAATATGCTCAGCGGCGGGGTTTTTTGGTTACTTTTTTGACCTGCAGCAAAAAAGTAACAAAGTATAACAATGCCATAAACTTTCAAGATTCTAAGAGTAAAACCTTTGTTGATTCTATACTTTTCCTGAGAATGGTATTATTAATTGAAGAATCTGTCAATAAATCGACTTATCTTTGAAAAAATCCTCAAACTTATCACAAATACTCATAAGGGATTCACCCCGATCCATCGGATCATCCTCAATTCGTCTGCACCCTTCTTTGCAATTCTTCCGACCCCGATTTGATGTTGACTCCCCTTAGTTTTTTGTTGCCAAAATTCCGGGTATAATTCAGCCGGATGGATTGGAAGTGAAAGTCTCCCACAACCGAACTGGTTACACGGTACTCTGGAATGGTAGAGGTAGGTCTCAAAATGTTGGTGTAGAAAATGTCATCAATGGTTAATCGAAAGGTACCCTTATCTTGGTTAAGTTTTTTTTGCACCCCCAAATTGACGCTTCCAAAGGGTTTGAAAACCCAGGTTCCCCAGTTCATTTTTGACTGATACATTCCGGTTATTTCAGCCGAAAAATTATTTGGGAACTTGACGTTATTGGTCACATTTGCTGAAAAATTAAAAAAATCTAAACTTGTATTTTCCTCAAGATGCGCAGTTCTTAATTTATTAAAAAATCCTCCCGAATTTACCTGAACATCCCACCAGTCATTGATGATCCACGGCAGGCTAAGGTTGATGCTGTAGATTTTATGGTAATCAAGATTTTGGGAACGCATAATCTGCCTTTTATTAATGGGGTCGATTTCCAATTGGACGGGAGCTATCGGGTCTTTTGTATGGCTGTACTCGAAAGATATATTCGCCCTTTTAATATTGATGTCTGTTTTGATGCCATCTATGATTGCGGGCCGCAGGGCAGGATTCCCGGAAAAAAATGTATTGGGGTCCACAAAAAACACAAAGGGTGCAAGATCATTGAAAGTAGGTCTCTGAATTCTTCTCGAATAGCCCATATTAAGGTTCAGGTTTTCATTAATCGTTTTTTTGTAAAACAAGCTGGGAAAATATGTGCCAAAATCCCTGTCCACAATTCCAATCTCCATTGCCGTGCTGACATAGGTTCGTGTGTTTTCAAATCTCAGCCCTCCGTTGATTTGACTGCTTTCACTGATCAACCATTCCGCAGCCAAATAGCCGGCCAGTATATCTTCCTCCAAAAAAGCCAAAACTGATAATTCTTCATTTCTGATTGTGCTTCCGTTTCGGGTAAAAAGTACTTCGACCTCATTCTCAAACTCCGAAAATGTACCCTTGACCCCAGCTTCAAATTTAAACCCATCAGTCGGTTGATAGCTGTAATCTAATCCTGCCACTTTCATATAAATAGGCGTTACCTTGCTGATATTGATCATTTCAGTAGAGGAAAGGTTAGGTTCAGGATAATGTAAATTAAGCAGATAATCGGATGGATTGTTGTTTTCGGATCGGTTATAGTCCAAGTCTAGCCTTAAGGAGCTTTTGCTATTGATTTTATGGATGAAATGGATATTTGAAGTGAAATGATTCCAAATGTTTGATTCCTCCACTTTGATCGTACCATAACTTGAAGAATCCGCGGTTATTTTGTTATTGAAAACTGAGGAGGCATTGAGGCGATGGTTTCTTTGAAACCCTGATACAAGAGTCCCAAGCTTAGTATTATTGCTTATATCCCATTCCAAGCCCGCACGGGCACTTTGTGTGGAAACTTTGGTGGGCCTATCCATGATGGAATGAAAGCTGGAGACAAAATCGGGATTATTGATTTGGAAACTGTTCTCGAATGTATGAATAGTGTGGTCATAGAGGATTGAATAATCAGCGAAAAAAGAAATTTTATTTTTTCTGTGCGTGAGATTGAAGTTGGCGCCCAAGGTTTCCCTGGCATTCATCCCTGCTGTTAAACCAAAATTCCCGTTTGTACCTGCATCTTCACTTTCCGCCATGATCAAATGTATAATTCCCCCTATCCCTTCTGCATCGTATTTGGCTGGTGGATTCGTGATCAGTTCAATCTTTTCAATGTTGGCAGCGCTCATCCCATCCATCATCTGAAATACAGCGTCTATAGGAAGCCGTTGAATCCTATTATTGATCATGATCGTTACGCCGCTTTTTCCGTTGAGTAAAAGGGAATTGCTCTGTCTGTTGACAATTACTCCCGGGGATTTTTGGAGAACTTCCAGTACGGAATTGCCCGCTGACGTAATACTGGACTGCACGTTGATGACCATGCGGTCAATTTTTTTTTCATAGAGGGGAAGCTGTGCCGTCACCTGAATTTCCTCCAACTCATCCTCTGATTCCATCAGTCTGATTGTTTGCAAGTCAATAGGCGTATTGTCTTGAATCTTTAAATGGTCCCAATGTTTTTTATAACCAAGCATTGCGATGCTAAGCAAATAATCCGTTTGGTCCAGTTCATCAAAATCAAAGCTACCGTCAGCTTCGGATACCGTACCTTTTACTAGCATCGAATCCAAAGGAGTCAATAGGGCTATATTGGCATAGGCGACAGGCTTTCCTTCAGTATCCAAAATTTTTCCATTGATTTGGTATTGGGCAATAGCTACAAAATTTCCGAAAAACATTGCCATGCACAGGAAAAGGCCAGTTGGAACTTTAGTAGGTGACAAATTTTTTATAAGCCACGGGCCGAACGCTTCAATTGACTTGTAAAAAGGCATTTGAGGTTTCAGGCAAAAGGGGATCTTTTGAAATCTAAAGACATATCCAGAACAAAATGTGAGCAGCTTCATTTTATGTATATTAAATCAAAATATTCATTTTAGATAAAAGTAAATTTTGGAGAGAAGAATGTATTGTAAAATGCGGACATTGTTTTTTACAATCATTCTTCGCCTGGTATAGACTATCTGTACTGGTAATCGGCGAAGTTTCTGATTTGGGAGATTCAAACTGATTCATGGCCAATCATTTAAGTGAGTGGACAAATTGTTGTTCTAAATTTTTAGGTTTTTTGAAGATGGGAGGCGGATATCAATTCAATCGATTCTCAATCCGCTTCCCAAAAAAATTCCCTTAGTTGGTGGAAGTAAATTTACCTTAATCGAGAATAATTAGTTAGCAAAATTGTTCCAAAAAGTAGCACAATATGACCAATCTAACTGTTTCACCTTTTATTGTTGCCATGATATGTTGTATTAAATCATAACCCTTTTAATTACTTTATAAAAATGTAGTTAAAATAAAAAAATATTTTTACCTTTTTACAGCAATGCATCAATGTTCATTTTATTCCCGTTTCAGCTATTGCATTTTTCTTATAACGTAATTATAAAGCATTATGAAGGCTTTAGTTATACGCTGCTTTACATTATATTGCTTAAGTATGGCATTGTTTTCTACTGCCATTGGTCAACATCGGATATGGAATAAAATATCCCCTCCAAAGGGAGTGAATTGGGGGGGTATCTATGGGATCACTCAGGATCATTCTGGTTTTGTCTGGCTCGCCACTTCAGCCGGCCTATTCCGGTATGATGGATATCGGTTTGTTTCCTATTTTCATGATCCGGAGAATCAGAATTCCCTAGCCTTCAATAGAACAGAATCATTATGTGTGTCAAAAGACGGGAAAGTGTGGGTGGGCACCCTTTCCAAAGGTCTCGATAGATTCGATCCTGTCACCAATACCTTTACCCATTTCACCCACAATCCTGGTGATGCAGGTAGCATTAATGATAATTTCATTTCTTTCATTATGGAGGATCGGGAGGGAATGGTTTGGATTGGCACAAACAAGGGGCTTAGCCGCTTAAATCCTGATACCGGAACTTTCACCCAATATTCTCACAACCCTAGGGATAGCTCCAGTTTAAGCCATAATAATGTGACGTCTATCTACGAAGACAGTAAGGGAACGCTCTGGGTAGGGACCGGTTCCTATTGGGACTTAGATCCTACTAGTGGGGGATTAAACCGCTTTAATCCGGAAAACGAAACATTTACCCGATACCTACATGACCCCCATGATCCGAACTCGTTACTTGAAAACAAAGTCAGAGCAATCTACGAAGATAGCCGGGGCACCTTTTGGGTGGGTACCCTAGGGGATGGTTTGCACATAATGGACAGTGAAAAAGGAACCTTTACCCGGCTCCAATTCGACCCAAAGCACCCTGATAAACTGAGCCGGGCTCCTTTAAATGGCAGGAAAAATGACGGCATTACATTTATTCATGAGGATGTAACGGGGGCTATCTGGATTGGTACGCTCGGGAGTGGATTAAGCCGCTATGATCCAAAAAATGGCAAGGTTTCCCATTTGATAATAACGGAGACCAATAACACTGGAACTATGCCAGATAATGATGTTTTTTTTGCATATAATCTGAACGACGGCATGCTTTTGATAGGTACTTTAAAGGGGAACCTTTACATTATAAACCCTATAAGAGAAAAATTCTTCTACCAACCTACTGGCTCTGCTGTACATGGGATATTGCAGAATGCTGACGGGAAAATTTGGGTCTGTACAGAAAACGGCTTAAAAATATATGATCAAAGTGAAGCCGGTATTCCGGAAGTAGAGATTAAAATGCCCCTCCCAAATAACCTAACTAGTGACAAACTCTCCACCATTCGAAAAGACCGGAAAGGGGTAATTTGGATTGGTGGGGAAAAGGGTCTTTGGCGTTGGGATCAGATTGGAAATACTACGACCCTATACGCCCATGACGCTATGGTACCCATAAGTATAAGTGAAGGGAGGGTACATGCCCTACATGAAGACCAGGATGGAATTTTATGGGTGGGCACAGAAAAAGGTCTTAATTGTCTTGATCCTAGAACAGGAATTTTTACCCGGTTTACCCATGATCCTGATAACCCCAATAGCCTCGGCCATAACTTTGTCACAACTATACGTGAGGACAAATCAGGGAACCTTTGGGTGGGGACCTATGCCGGATTACACAAGCTGAATCGGGAAACAAATACTTTTAAGCGTTATTTGGAGCACGCCCAGTTGATTTCCGCAGTACGGGAGGATACTTCGGGAAAGCTTTGGATAGGTTCTCATGGGTTTGGGTTATATTATTTTGATCGGCAAAAGGATGAATTTGTCAGATATACGGATAAAAGCACGGGGGAATATTTTTTTGACAATGTTCGGGGAATTGTACCTGATGATCAGGGGAATGGTTGGGTCAGTTCCACATCCGGTTTGTTCAAATTGGATCAGGATGGAAAATTATCCGCATCCTATGGTGAAGAAGCCGGGCTTGACGCAGAAACCTTTTCGGCTCAAGGCTTACATAAAGGAAGGAAAGGCCAAATTTTCCTTGGTGACTTTTATGGCTTCTACACGTTTCTCCCAGAAGATATAAAAGAGAAAAAATCCCCTCCACAAATTGTGTTGACCGATTTTCGCATCTTTGACAAGGCGGCAGGTCCGGAAGTTTTGGGAAAAGGTGATATTCCTTTAAGCCAGGTTGAAAAAATTGAGCTTGCCCATAACCAAAATACGCTAGCGCTTGATTTTGCGGGTATTCACTTTGCCGACCTCAGTCAGAACCGGCATTTTTATAAGCTGGACAACTATGATGAAGACTGGCGTAAAGCTGGGCCAATTCCTTCCGCTTCCTATCATAAGGTACCACCGGGACAATATGTATTTCGGGTTAAAGCGGGCAACAGTGAAGGGGGTTGGGCTGAGAAGGCGATTTCACTTATTATCCATCCTCCCTGGTGGCAGACTTGGTGGTCCTATACGTTGTATGGCTTTATCGGATTATGTTTCTTGGTTGGGTTGAGGCAGTTTACCGTAAACAGGGAACGGATGAAACACGAGCTGAGAATTCAAAAACTTGAGGCAGAGAAACTGCATGAGATTGATCAACTTAAGTCCCGCTTCTTTGCCAATATTTCCCATGAATTCCGCACACCGCTCACGCTGATACTGGGCCAATTGGACAGATTTCTTGCCCGGTCGCCAGAAGATAACCCGGACCAACCTGCCTTCCAGATGATGCATAGAAATGCCCGCCGCCTGCAGCAACTAATCAATCACCTTCTGGACCTTTCCAAACTGGAAGCTGGCAGTATGAAACTGGATTTAAAACCATCTGACCTTATGGCCTTTCTAAAAGTCCTGGTTTTTTCTTTTACGTCACATGCTGAAACAAAAAAAATCCACTACCACTTTAAATATCCTCCCGAACAGCCGGTAGTATATGTTGATTCGGACAAGCTGGAGAAGATCATTACCAATTTGTTGTCCAATGCCTTTAAATTCACAGAACCGGGAGGAAAGATTTCTGTGACAGCCGTCATTGAGGCTATCGGTAAAAAATCACTTCCCGATACGTTTATCATAACTGCCCCATCATCAACTGCCCGTATGTTGGTACTAAGGGTCCAAGATTCTGGTATAGGCATACCCCAAGATCAACTTGACAAGATTTTTGATAGATTTTATCAGGCCGACACTTCCCATACCCGCGATCAGGAGGGCACTGGAATCGGCCTTTCTTTGGTTAGGGAACTGGTAGAATTATATTCGGGAGACATTAAGGTGGAAAGCCAGCACGGTCATGGCAGCTGCTTTACGGTCCGAATACCTGTACTGCTGACGGATTCTGAGGAAATTGCGATTACCAACCCTTTAAGTAATGGGCAGAAAATTATAGATCCACTACTTGACTACAGGGAAACTACACTATCTACCGTGGCTGCAAACGCAAACAACGATCCGGATACACCCTTGGTTCTTATTATCGAAGACAATGCCGATGTACGTTCATTTATACGGGAAACCCTACAGCCTATATACAAAATCTTGGAATCAGGAGATGGTGAAGCAGGCTATAAGCTGGCTGTTAAAAGCATTCCTGACCTGATCCTCAGCGATGTGATGATGCCTAAAATGGATGGGGTGGAGATGTGCCGCAAACTAAAGGAATGTGTTAATACCGCCCATATCCCGCTTATTTTACTTACCGCCAAAGCTGGCGGGGCAGATAAAATTGAAGGTTTGGAAACCGGGGCTGACGATTACCTGGTCAAACCCTTTGACGCTGCCGAACTTCTGGTACGTATCAAAAACCTGATAGATAACCGTAAAAAGTTACGGGATATCTTCAGCCGTGAATTTATGCTGCAACCTACTTCTGTAGTTGTATCTTCGGTAGACATGCAATTTCTCCAGCGAATAATGGGTATTATAGAAGAACATATAGCGGACAATATGTTTGGGATAGAAGAGTTTGGCAGGGAAGCAGGCATGAGCAAAACCCAGTTGTTCCGAAAACTTAAAGCGCTGACCAATCATTCCCCCGGAGATTTCATCCGGAATATGCGGCTAAAAAGGGCTGCCGAACTGCTTTCCAAAGGTGCGGGATCTATAGGAGAGATAGCCTTTAAGGTGGGTTTTCAGGATCACTCTTACTTCAGCAGATGCTTCCAGAAGGAGTATGGACAAACCCCTTCCGAATTTGTGAATTCCAGCACTCAGAAAACTTAAAGGATTATCCTGAAGATCCATTTTAAAGCAGTTTGCCTGCGTAATATTAAGTTGTTTTTCGAATGGATATATTCTAGATATTGCCGTAGCTATGGGATACGTCTGTTTTTATACCCTTTTCCCCGCCGCCGCTCGTATATGCTTCGCTGTGTCGGAATAGTGCCGCATACGGATAACTTTTCCATGCTCATCAAAGGTCCACACATGCGCTTCTTCATCCCGGAAATGACCTCCGGTGGCGGGAACGTCGGCTTCAAATACAATTTCAGCAGCTACCTGGTTTTCGCTTGCCATGATTGAAAGCACCTGAAAGTCTTTGATATCAAATCCACCGACAATCTTAAAGAATT
>DATHWC010000058.1:0-20347 GCA_035460985.1 Lunatimonas sp. | reverse complement strand
TTTAAATTTGCGTTCTTTAAATTCAGGTAATGCTTAACAGAAGAATCCTTAGAGTAAAAGCTTTTCAGTCCTTGTATGCTTATCACCAATGCAAGACATCAAATTTCAACTTGGCGAGAGACTTCATAAAGGATTCTTTCCTGCCGGATCTGAACAGCATGGAGGTGCAGGACAAAGTGCAGCTGAAAAAAGATGCGGACACCTGTTTTGAACTTTTTGTTCAAAATCTTGCCTCCCACAACCTGGTAAGTAGTTCAGATATATCTGCCAAAATTAAAAACGTAGCCAATTTGGCCGTTAAGCAATATCATAAAACCTGCGACGCCGATCTCACGTTCCTTAGAAACAACATGATCACCGCAGCGGAACGTATTCCAGAGCTTTACCTTTATGCCATTGGTATTCTTATGGCATTTGGCGATCACGTGGGAAAAGAATCAGAAAAGCGGAAAAAATTCTCACAGGGGAGTATGGCGGTGGAGAGTCCTGGAGAGGATAATTTATCTAAAAATAAGGTTCTTGTCTATCTTCAAACCGAATCACCTATAAACAGCGAGTTTATTCGACATCACGTTCATCTGGATGATTGGAAGGAGGAAATCAAGCAGTGGTTTAGAGATTATGTCAAGCCATTGGAAGAATATCAGCAATACATCCAGATTATCAATCCCAGTTTTGAAGAAGATCAGGAAGTCGCCCAGGCGATATTGAAAAAAGTAATATTTAAAAATGACACCATTTTGAGCTTTTTTCATGAGTTGGATTTGAATTGGACTGAAAATAAGCCAGTGGTCAGGAGTTTGGCATTAAAAGTGTTGAAAAATATAGATCTGCAACAACCAATGCCTGCGGAATTTCTTCCGGAATTAGCCATAAATTGGGAAGATGATAGGGAATTCTTCAAGAATATATTTAATTTGACTGTCGATTCAGAAGCAGAGTATAGTGATCTGATAGCTGTGAAGGCGAAGAATTGGGATATCGATAGAATTGCGTTGACCGATAAGGTCATCCTTTCAATGGCCCTCACTGAAATGGTTAATTTTACCAGTATACCGGTAAAAGTCACCATAAATGAGTACATTGACATATCAAAAACCTACAGCACACCCAAGAGCAAACAGTTTGTGAATGGATTATTGGATGTACTGGCCAAAGAGCTAACTGATTCGGGCAAAATCCGTAAAAGTGGTAGGGGATTAATTGACAACAAATAAACAAATAAAAACATGAGCAAAAAGGGTAATTCCGTAATGGCATTTGTACTTGGAGCAGGCTTAGGAGCTACGTTAGGTGTATTATTTGCGCCTGATGCCGGCAACAACACCAGAGATAAGCTCACATACCAGTTGGCCAAATATAAAGACGAACTAGAGGGACTTGTTAAGGACCTTATTGACGGCAAATCACTTCCTTCCAATGAAGCTAAATCTGAAGGAAATAAAGTGATTTCAGAGGCCAAAACAAAGGCAGAAAATCTCTTGAACGATGTTAATAAATTAATCGATCAAATTAATCAGGAAAACAACAATTAATCATATCATGAAAAAATATCTCCGCTATTCAGCCTTGGCACTTGCCTCAGCACTAATAACGATAAGCTGTAACAACAAGAATCCGGAAGAGGCTGAAAGAATAAAAGCATTAGAGCAAAAAATCTCCCAGCTTGAACAAAATCAAGTTGTAACTCCTTCTAACGTTCAAAATGTGCAGCCTGCTGATCCAAGTACGGTAGGCGTGTTTGAATTTGGAGCTATGGAGCATGACTTTGGTACAATTCCTGAAGGCGAAGTCATTGAGCACGTATTCAACTTTAAAAATACGGGACAGGCACCTTTAGTCATTTCCAACATTCAGGCATCTTGCGGTTGCACCAGTCCCGATTGGACCAAGACTCCTATTAAGCCAGGTGACGAAGGATTTGTCAAGGTGGTCTTTAATTCCGCAGGGAAAAGCGGGGTTCAAAGCCCTACCGTTACCATTCAGGCTAACACCTCTCCAAATGTAACCCGTCTTCGACTAAAAGGCACCGTCAATCAAACAACGGCATCAGCTGCCAAACCATCTTTAGGTCCTGTTAAGAAATAATTATGCTTTCATATATTCTGTTACAATTTGGCGGTATCTCATCAGAGATTATGGGACAGGTGTTCCTATTCGGTAGTATCATCTTGATTATGTATTTCTTCATGATCCGGCCCCAGCAAAAAAAACAAAAAGAGACTGCTCTGTTTATTTCAGAAGTCAAAAAAGGGGACCAAGTAGTTACCGTTGGAGGTGTGCATGGCAAAGTGTTTTCGGTGGAAGGAGATACTGTTCTCCTTGAACTGGACAAAGGAATGAAAATAAAAGTGGAAAAAACTGCACTTTCATTTGAATACAGCAAAAAAGCAAAAGAAGTAAAATAATACCCTCTCTTGAGTAAGATTCGCAAATTCTTCGATAAGCTCAAACCGGAAAGGTCTTCAAATCTCAAAGTGGTGGCTCTGTGTGTACTAACAGCCACCACTTTCTGGGTTTTGAACGCCCTAAATAAAGACGATTACACTACTGTAGTTACCCAGTCAATAGTTTTTTTATACGACCAAGATGAGTTTATGGCCGTCGAAGAGTTGCCCAAATCCATCAATATTCAAATTAATGGCAACGGGTGGGATTTACTTCGTAAATATTTCAGATTCCAATCCACTCCCTTTCCCATTCAGCTGGAAGATCCGTCGGAGCGAGGATATGTGCTTACCCGTGAATTACAGCGCGAACTGTCCGAAAACCTTACCCCTACCCAGTTAGTGGGGATCGTCCAGGACACTGTTAAATTTAAAATCGATAAAATAGTTTCGCGGAAAATCAAGATAGAACTTGACACTGCCGACAATATATTGTCAAAAAATTTCCGCTTTGCAGGTCCCATCACAATTGACCCGGAAACTGTAACCGTGACCGGCGCAATATCCGTTTTGCAGGAATTAGACGGAATATTGGTAATTGAAATCGGTGAGGAAAATGTCAACAAAAATTTCACGAAATTACTTCCACTAAGCCTTCCGAAAGATCTCAGAAATTACCTTCAATTGGAAGAACAGGCAGTTCTTGTGAAATTTGAGGTAGTCGAATTCATCGAGGGGACTATGGAGCTTCCTATTACCAAGCGCTATTTTCCGGCCAATATATCTATTGATGAGAAGGAAACTACGGTTTCCTTGGAATACCTTCTGGACGAAAGAGAATTGGAAGCCTTCCAAAAACTCGGCTTGGAAGCTATTGTCAATTATAATGACCGTAATGGAGAGGACAGTACCGTCAACGTTTCGTTGAATAAAAACCCACCCTATTTGGAAATTGTTGCATTCGATCCGCCAAATTTTAAACTTCGTTATGAATAGGCGTTATCCCATCTGCGTTGGGATAACCGGGGGGATCGGAGCGGGTAAAACCACCATAGCCAAACTTTTTACCGTACTCGGCATACCTGTATATAATGCGGACGTTAGAGCCAAATGGCTTATGGCCCATGATACTGCCCTTAGAAATTCGATTTCTGACGCCTTTGGAGATGAATCGTTCACCAATGAAGGTCAGCTAAACAGAACCTATTTGGCAAATACTGTTTTTTCAGATTCCAAGAAAACCGCTTTGATAAACTCCCTCGTTCATCCTGCCGTTAAGGCGGATTTTTCGCAATGGGCAGTAGACCAAGGCACTCCATATGTCATTAAGGAGGCTGCGTTGCTTTTTGAGACTGGATCTTACCGGGATCTTGATAAAACCATTTTGGTGACTGCCCCCTTGGAAATTCGCATCTCCCGGGTAATGGAAAGAGATCCGCAACGGGATAAAGATCAAATTCATGAAATTATTGCTCGACAGCTCCCGGAGGAAGAAAAAAAAGCACTGGCCGATTTTGTGGTAGATAATAAAGGCAACAAATTGGTTATTCCGCAGGTGCTAAAAATACACAAGGCCTTACTATCATCGCAAACTTCCTTCTTATAACTCTGCCAGGTTTATCTGGTCCAAGTAAAATTTCATTCTCGAATGCCTGTGATTTAAGAATTCGATTTTGTCTATCCGGTCATACTTATGGTTGTAAAAAACCTCCACGTATTCCTTTCCCAACAAATATAAATTTATTTTGTAGGCATAATAGCGTATACCGACGACGAAGGTTCCCTCTGTGTAGAGCTTTTGAATTTTTTTACCCAGTGATAGTTTTCTAAAATCTTCTTTTCTCATGTCTCCGATATATTCAGGTTCCCAAAAAAAAACCTGTCCGTAACTAACCTTATCACGTGTTTTTCAAGCGTTTAAATAATTTTATTCAATTTCAATTCGGACAACTAATTTAAACATTTTTTCTTTTATCCGAAAAAAAACCGTTCCTCATATTCTCTTTTCATCCGGCTCTAAACCTCGTCCCCTATTTCTACAGGTGTATTCAGCTCACTCAACAAAGCCTTCAAATTTGCGTTAACATTTTGTTTGTAGAAGCTTCCTGTTTAATATTGGACAAAATTGAATGACCATTTCATGTACAAACGAATTCCTTACCAAATAGCTTATCGCTATGTCGTGATTTTTTTTGGATTGAGCCTCCTTTTTTCCTGTTCATCCACCAAAAAAATCAGAAACCAAAATATCGATCACGTCATTGACACCGCCAAGTCCTTCCGTGGCACTCCCTATCGGTATGGGGGGACTACCAGGGCAGGGATGGACTGTTCAGCACTTGTCTTCCAATCTTTTCGTAGTGTGGGCGTGACCCTACCCCGGTCAACGGCAGAGCAGGTTAAAATCGGAAAAAAAATATCTAGAAATAAACTCGAAAAAGGGGACGTAGTCTTCTTTGCAACTGGAAATCGCAGGAGAAAAGTAACCCATGCCGGCATCGTTACGCAAACTGGAAGGGGAAACATCCAATTTATCCATGCCTCTACCTCCTTAGGGGTAACAGAAGACAATATCTTCTCCAACTATTGGTCGGGGAAGTTTTTGCAGGGAAGAAGAATTTTCTGATTGATAAAAAGATAAAAAAACGGGCATTTTTTGATTAAATTGCATCGGACAAAATTTGCCGATAAAAAATTGACGGAAAGTAGATTAATTTTTAAAACATCCTTTGGTATTAATCTTTATTAACTAATTTTGCATCCGAATAAAAACGTACAGTTCCTTTTCATCTTAAAATATAAAAATGGCGAATACTGGTAAGATAACTCAAGTCATTGGTCCTGTGGTAGACATCTCCTTCGAAGGCGTTACCCTCCCCAACATTTTGGACGCACTTGAGATTACTAAAGAAAACGGTCTGAAAGTAGTTTTGGAAGTTCAGCAGCACTTGGGAGAAGACCGGGTAAGAACCATTTCCATGGATTCTACCGAAGGTATGGTAAGGGGTATGGAGGTAACTAACCTGGGAGCTCCGATTTCCGTGCCTACTGGAGAAGGCATCAGAGGTAGGTTGTTCAACGTAATCGGTGAAGCCATCGACGGATTGCCACAACCTCCAAGTGGAACACGTTTGCCCATTCACCGCTCTGCTCCAAAATTCGAAGATTTATCTACCTCCACAGAGGTATTATATACAGGTATCAAAGTAATTGATTTGATAGAGCCCTATGCCAAAGGTGGGAAAATCGGACTCTTCGGAGGTGCTGGTGTGGGTAAGACTGTATTGATACAGGAGTTGATCAACAATATAGCAAAAGCTTATTCAGGACTATCTGTATTTGCCGGCGTGGGAGAAAGGACCCGGGAAGGAAACGATTTGCTTCGGGAAATGATTGAATCAGGTATCGTAACATACGGAGATGATTTCGTAAAATCCTTGGAAGAAGAAGGAGGCTGGGATCTTTCCAAAGTTGACCTTAAAGGACTGGAGGATTCTAAGGCAACTTTCGTATTCGGTCAGATGAACGAGCCTCCGGGAGCCCGAGCTCGGGTGGCGTTAACTGGCTTAACACTTGCTGAGTATTACCGTGACGGTGAGGGAGACGGAGCAGGGAAAGACATCCTTTTCTTTATTGACAACATTTTCCGATTTACCCAGGCCGGATCTGAGGTATCTGCCCTTTTGGGAAGGATGCCTTCGGCAGTAGGTTATCAGCCAACGCTGGCCACAGAAATGGGGGCCATGCAAGAGCGGATCACTTCTACCAAGAATGGATCCATCACCTCCGTACAGGCCGTCTACGTGCCTGCGGATGATTTGACTGACCCGGCACCTGCTACGACATTTGCCCACTTGGATGCGACTACTGTGCTTTCCCGTAAAATTGCGGAACTGGGTATCTATCCGGCGGTGGATCCACTGGAATCAAGCTCCAGAATCCTTGATCCTATCATCATCGGTGATGAGCACTATAACTGTGCCACAAGGGTAAAAGAAACCCTACAGCGCTACAAAGAGCTTCAGGATATCATTGCCATCCTAGGTATGGAAGAATTGTCCGAAGAAGATAAGTTGATCGTATCCCGTGCAAGAAGGGTTCAGCGGTTTCTTTCCCAACCTTTCCACGTTGCTGAGCAGTTTACGGGCTTAAAGGGTGTATTGGTAGACCTCAAGGATACCATCAGAGGTTTTACCATGATCATGGACGGTGAACTAGACCATCTTCCTGAGGCAGCCTTCAACTTGGTGGGAAGCATTGAAGACGCCATTGCGAAAGGTGAAAAAATGCTCGCCGAAGTAAAATAAGTTAAACAATAATCTAAACGGTGCACGAATATCGCGCACCGTTTCTCAAGATATATTATGCATCTAGAAATCATAACTCCCGATAGAAAAGTATTCGTAGGAGAAGTTTCGGAAGCTTCATTTCCAGGGGCTGATGGTTCGTTTCAGGTCTTGAAAAACCACGCACCTCTCGTGTCAGCCCTGGCAAAAGGTCCGATTTCATTTACGACGACTTTGGGAAAGCAATCTTTCGCGGTAGACGGCGGTGTAGTGGAAGTCAATGACAACAAAATAATGGTGTTGGCAGAAAAGGTACTGGTCTAAATCACGTCAATTCCGATTTAGAATTAGAAGAGGCAGTACTCCGAGGAGACTGCCTCTTTTTTTTGTGCAAAAGACCGTTCTAGTAGGTTTTGGAAGAATGATTTGCCCTTACTGGTTCATTTAACAGGTTACATTCCGACAATCCTACCCTCACTCTATGGGCATTCCCGTCTCAAACCCGTCAATACTTTTCCTGTTTTTTTCTTGCCAGTAATTCCGGATTTCCTCTGGACCCTTCTTTTTTGCCCAGTTACTTAAAACTGTCCGCTCTTCCCTGAAATCCATCAGTGGGACCGCAAATCCACAGGATGTTTGTACTAGATCTATATCCATTTCGATTATTTGCCTCATCCCCGGAATTTCCGGAAAAAATATGGAATAGTTTTGAAATTGGGCGTCGTCACGGTGGTAAATCTCCGCCGTCCCATAGAGCCTCAAAATCTGCGGTTTCCCCTCAAATGCGCAAAACATTATCGTCATGCGGTTATTTCTAAGCAGATGGGCGGCGGTTTCATTGCCACTTCCGGTAAGATTCACCCATAATACCTTATTTCCGTCTATAACCCGCAAGGTATCCATTCCCTTTGGAGACACATTAACGCTTCCGTCCTCAGCCGCAGTTCCCACAAAAAAAACCTTCTGATTCTGTATAAAATCGGTTAATTCCATTGTCAAGCTTGCAAATTTCTTCCCCATGTTTATATGATTGATAAGTGCATATCAAAGATGCAATTAGAAATTTGAAACTGCCAGATATTCCATAAATTTTCACTCATAAGTCTGTAAAAGCGGAAGTAGTGCATAAAAATTTCCCCAGCTTGCGGGGAGGGCACTGGGGCAAATTTGTGCCACACTGTAACTATATATACCCTCTTTTTTGATAAAGAAATACCAAAATCCCAGATCTGGCTGGATTCTAGCACATTCCAGCCTTGGAACAAAGGTTGCGTATATTTTCGCAGCAATCAACACTAACCAACACTTCTGATTTGTCGAGATTGGGAAAATTTCAGGTTGAAGTAAAAGAAAAAATCCGAACCCAACCTCATCAAATCCATACTTATTTATTCCAAGCTGTATTTGACTAAGTTAAACCCATTTAGATATCAATAATCATGAAGAACATTAATTTTACAAATAGTATTTTAATATGGATGCTTGTAGCCACAGTGGGAATCATTCAATCGTGTGGATCCGAAAATCTCGGAAATAAAGACACCATGCAGCGGGATGGAGACGGTGATCCGACCAGAACCGGAAACGAAGGATTGTTTTCAGACACCTTGGCTACGGCAAATGACCCATATAGAAGTAATCCGTCCAGTTCAGAAGATGGGGTAAGAGTGGAGGTTACAAATTTCGGGAATGAAGAGTGGGCACAACTGAAGGAGACCTTCCAGCTTCAAGAACGAGATCCGAAGGACAACGCTTTACTGCAGCAAGACCGCGAAGAACTGGCTCTTGGGACTTGGGAAGAATCAGAAAACAACAGATATCAAGTGGTATATTCCTACCTGGATGATGGAAGCTTATGGCTTCGGCTTCGGGCAGAAGACAACAACACCAATTCAGAGTCAGGGCATCAAGCGTGGTATTTAACAAAGGAAGAGGCTGAAAATAGGCAGCTCTCTTCTGCTTGGGTTGAAATGGTAAGAACCGCCCGCCGTGTGGAAGAAACCTTTAACAATAACGGTCAATCGCGACAAAATATTCAAAGAAGTGCGGAGCCGAACAACAATTGATTGTACAATACAGGTTCTAGGGAGCTTTGTAGTGAGAGTTTTTGATAATGTCCATTCACAATTTTCACCCATACAAAACCAGCCCACACCTATTGATTGGTTGGGCTGTTTTTGTTTAGATAATCAATCTAGCTGGTTGGGAAACTACTAAATTCTCTTAACGGCTGGAATGTATAATCTTAAACAGGTGCCAGGTGTGTTATCGCTAACCCACGCGAAATACCCATTTCCGAAACACATCACATTATAGCCGCTCCACTCTAAATGAAACCTTACAATTTACACCATAGCTAGCAATCTGGCCATCCTTTACATGTACTTTGATGTTCTTCACATTGACCGAATCAATATTTCTCATGGTCTGAGAAGCCTCCTTCACCACGTTCTGCAATGCGTCTTCAATACTTGACTCTGAAACTCCAATAAGTTCAACTACTTTTACAATTGACATGATTTTTTTAGTTAAGTTAAACAACAGATTTCACTTTTTATTACCAAAACCAAGCCATTTGACCTTATCCAAGCCAAAAAGCTAAAGCAAGTGTTAACAAAACTATATCATACAGCCAGCTGAAGATAGATAATATGGTTGTCTTCAATTTTCCCCAATGTATTACCGGTTTCTCCCAATCAAATATCGATTCACTATCAAGTCAAGGCTTGCGGCGAGACATTCGTGAAAATTCCTTTGTTTTAAGGATCCACTATAGATTCATGCGTGCCGAAAAGCTAACAAGGCACTGAATTGACTTCGATAGGGCTGCTAACGGCTCAAATCTAGATTCGGAAATATCCGCCGTTGAATTTTACGGCCTTCCATATTCCAACTTTCGGACACCGATCAGAGGAGATATTTCAGATGAGAAATCATTGTTCCTTACCGATATTTTCCCTATCGGCTGGGCGGCGGTAGAATGGGCGAATATCCAAGGTGGGGAAACGGTTGCCGTGTTTGGGGCAGGGCCAGTGGGACTGATGGCGCAGAAGGCACTATGCGGGTAGCAGCTATAGATCCACTGGACTACCGTCTAGACATGGCCAACAAAACAAACAATGTGGAAACTATAAATCCGAAAAATAAAAACGTCGTGGAAAAAATACGGGAAATGACTCGGGAGTTGATGCCTGTAATGATGCCGTCGGTATGGAAGCGGTCCGAAACTTCCTAGATACGGGGAAGGCCGTCAGAAGAGGAGGAATTGTTTCTGTTTTAAGCCTAAAAACCCAGATATGGTCGTTTCATAGTTAGGCTTGTTTTGGTTAAGGTATGGTAATTAATATGGGCCACATCTATTCGGGAAAGCTTTCACCAAAGCGGACGCAACGCCCACCATAAGATGGAGAAATCTTACTTGTTTTCATCGATTGTTGGGTCCACGTTTATTACATTACAAGGAACCTGCCCATTTTTCCGACCACTTTGCCCTCTAAAATATTTTGTTCCAGAAGTGATGCCCAATGAAGAGTTCTTTTCAAAATGATAGGCAAATGGATGGGGAAATCTCACTGACGAAAAATTTTTGGTCCTTTGTGCTGTGTTGGAACGAAGTAAATTCTTCATAATAATTAGTTTTAGATTATAATAATAAATGTTATATACGTAAATATAAAATTAATAAATCACTTATTTATATTTTTTCTACAAATTATTTTATATTTTGTTTTCTTTTACACCTATTAAATAGCAGGATATTGAAAATAAGCAGGTATCATAACTGTCAGAATAGTCTACATCGAAGGGGTTGATGTATGAAATTTAAAAATTAATTTCCGTATTCAATTATAAATCAGATTATTAAAACAAAAAAAAAATTATTGAACGAATAAGCCTTATGTCGCCAAAATGACAATTCTCGGGTCGAACGCCATCCTGATGACATGCAGTCAATCCAAATCAAATCATAATATTAAAATTTTGTAATTTAATTTTGTGTATAGGTCAATTTTTTCATATCTTTATACTATTCCTACTAGGTACATTGGATGGTGCTCCAACTAAACTTCAGGTATATCAAATCATTCAAGCAGTCTACGAAAAATACCGGATTGACGCCCGCAAATTTTTTTAGATTATATAGAAGAACTTAGTTTATAATTTCAACCTATTTCTATTAAAATGGCAGATGACCAAAAAATCACACTGATGCTTGCCGATGACGACAAAGACGATCAGTTTTTCTTTAAACACGCTATAGAACGTTTAAATGTCCCGGTTCAAGTTCTGACGGCGAACAACGGACAGGACTTGATCGAATACCTTGAATGCCCCAACAATCCCGTCCCCCATTTGATTTTTTTGGATATAAATATGCCAATTATGAGTGGTTTAGAATGTCTTCCGATGATAAGAAAAATTCAAAAATGTTGCAAATTGCCAGTAGTCATCTATTCTACCACCTCAGAAAAAGAAGAAATTGAAGAGGCACTCAAACGCGGAGCGAATATCTGCATAACTAAACCATATGAGATAGCTACGCTTCAGGGGATTTTGACTAAAATCCTAATTTCAAATCATGACTATTTCTTTAATAATAACGACTCCAAGGCTTTTTCTATTAACTGAATACCTGGCGTTAGATCGTAAATCATCCCAATATCAAGCATAAAATCTGCATCCGCTTTGCCAACAAGCTATTCCTGCGGTATCCGCAAGAATAGCCCTCATGACAAAGCTTATTCATTTCCCCCTATTCCGTCCCCGTATCTTCCGACCCTCCGACAAATGGTTTGGCTCGATTTTTCCTTTTTCAGGCTTTTCCACCTCAAAATCTTCCTCGGGAATTTCAATTTCTGATTCTCCCTTCACGGGTGGGATAATCAAATCATCGTCTTTATCATATTGGATTTCGTGAGGTATCTCCACCTCGGACGGACGTAAAGGGATGTCTTCCTCGGTGGACGGATCTAGTTGATCCTGCCAGGGTTCAATAGGCTCGCCCATTTGGTCATCTTGAAACGCCACGCCTGATTCTCCTGTAAAGGATGGTTGTGAATCAGCGTCAGCGGTTAACAAAACACCTGGATGGGTTTGGCCCGACGGAAGCTGACCATCTTGTTCGGAAGCTGGTGCATACCCAATTCCGGGAGGTACTCCCTGATAACTCCGGTTTTCTTCATCCGGCACCCCGTTTTTTTCTCGTGCCCTTCCATCTCGACTTTGCGCGATACTACTAATCCGTTCTTTTATGTCAATTAGCAACCCCAGGCTCATCATAAATATTCGACGAATTCTGCTTTTTGATTGTATTCCCATTATTCTTTAAAATTTAAATTATAGTATAATTAAATGGCCGGATTCTTCGCTGCCATTTAGAAGATTTCTGTATTTCATTTGCAGGTTTGGATCCGACCAACTAGTAATAATTATCAAAATAGGTACCGATTATAAAACAAGAGTGTGATAAACTACGCCATCTTTCATATCAGTTTACTCATCCCCTCCAAAAGCACCTAAATTATCCCCTCTTCGATTTCAATGTTAGCCATGATTTCGAATAGGTTTTTCGGTGAGTAAATGGTCGATGGGTGAATCCGATTTCTGTGCAGGTAGACTGGGATTCCAAGTTTTTTCACCCATTCCACATCATGTGACTGATTCCAGTCATTGACAAAAACTCTTTATTTCGCTGATGTAAATCAATAGATTCAAGCAACCATCACGACAGACTATTTATTCCGCACATTCATTATACTGTAATCACCTAACCTGGGGAACATCTCGCTGATAAGAAGAAAACTAGGTCATTTATTTTACATTGTGGGGAAATTTAGTAACAGTATCTATTCCATTTTATCTATTTTTTATATATTTTATTTATTTAGTCACACTTTTACCTAGGTATTGGGCATTCCATTGGGAATGGAACGGTTTTGGTAAGAATAATTAGCAACAGTTGGATGAAAGTCATTCAATTAAGTTAAAATGATTTACTAAATATCCCATATTATGATTGACGAAAATAAAAATGAAGGAAGGGTTGCCAAAGCAATCGAAAACCAGACCGCAAAGATACCATCTGATGTATATCTGTGGAGTGCTATTGCTTCGATGGGTGCCTCGCTTACGCTAAAATTATTCAAGCAGGATAAAACAGCGTTGTTTGTAGGCCAATGGGCTGCACCATTTCTTGCTATTGGAATTTACAATAAGATTGTGAAAACGCAAGGTTCCGATTAAACTGGCTTAGATTTACCCTTTAGGAACAAAGGACAACCCATTCCTATATTGGATTGAGGTTTTACTTTTCCTAGGGGGTTATTTTTTTTTTGCAAATCTTCTGCGAGTAGAAGAGACGGTATAGATCCCTGAACAAAATAAGATGTGCCCGGTATATGAAAAGGAGGTTGGGCAATCACTTTGATGTAACGATTGAAATATATTAGAATTAAATTCAAACTCGCTCAAACACTGTTATCATGAAGATTTTCCTCAAACTGAAACATTGGCAACTTTTCCTTCTTACCTTCGGAATCCTGTTTTTTTTATTTGCGTACTCCGGTATTGCATTTCGTGCAGAAGAGGAGGACAGATTCATTTCTGACGCCATCGTACGTTTTATCACCATCATCCCATTTCTAGCTTATTTTCTTTGGCTTTGGTCTGTTGGGACCTTACTTAACAAGCATATCAGGAAGGAGTTAAAAACCAAATCCTCCTACTTTTATATTAGCGTTGTTATATCCTATTTTATCTTTTTCTTTTTATTGGTATTTAATCTTTTAGAATGGACCGAAATGAAGGAAGATGCAGACAACCTCACGTTAAAATATATTCTAATGTTCATTCCGCTATTTATCGGCATTTTTGCTTGGCTGTATGCGTTGAACTTTGTGTCCAAAACGCTTGTAAGGGCAGAAAGAGAAGCCCATGTAAAGTCAGCTGACTATTTCGGAGAATATGTAATGGTTTTGCTGTTTCCCATAGGGATTTGGATTATACAGCCTCGTTTAAATAGAATTATTGAAGAAATAGAAAATAAATCCGTAAAATAACCAAATTTCTGTTCTATGGAAAAGCCAGATTTCAGCAATTTAACCGCAATTTATATAAACTGCACGCTGGAGAAATCCCCCCGTGAGAGTCACACAGACAAATTAATAGCTGTATCAAAAGGTATAATGGAGCGGGAAAATGTTACCGTGGAGAAAATCAGGTTTATAGATCATCAAGTACCTCCTGGAACATACCCGGATATGACAGAGTACGGATGGGAGGAGGATGAATGGCCGGAACTCTTCAAACGGATAATGCGAGCTGACATACTGGTGATAGCTACTCCTATCTGGTTGGGGGAAAAATCTTCCGTAGCAAAAAAACTAATCGAAAGACTGGATGCCATGAGCAGTAAAACCAATGAAAAAGGTCAATTTATATATTATGGAAAAGTGGGGGGTTGCATTATCACCGGAAACGAAGATGGTATTAAACACAGTTCCATGGGGATTTTGTACTCGCTTCAGCATATCGGATATTCCATTCCCCCCCAGGCCGATTGTGGCTGGATCGGGGAAGCAGGGCCAGGGCCTAGCTACAGCGACACCGAATACGAGGGCGAAAAGATAAATCCGCCAAAGGGTTTCGATTCAAATTTTACCAATAAGAATACGACATTTATGACCTATAACTTATTGCATCTGGCTAGCCTACTAAAATCAAATGGAGGATATCCGGCTTACGGCAATTCGAGTGAGGACTGGAAGTCGGGCTCCAGGTGGGAGTTTGAGAAACCCGGATGAATTCAGTGCGTTTGGACAGGAAAGCCCAAGGGCTTTGTTTCCCGCACTTGCTTTTGGGTGGCAGATTTCGGAGGAGAACTTCTATACTTCCGGGTTATTTGACCAAGTAAAGATGCGTCTATCCTGGGGAGTCAACGGAAACCGGGATATAGGTCCTTATGCGTCATTCGCACAGTTGGGCAGCAACCGGTATTATGACGGTTCACAGGTTCAAATGGGTGTCTTCACATCGACCTTGGCAAATCCAGGCCTTTCTTGGGAAGAAACCGAGGCGTATAATATCGGGTTTGACATTGGCATCCTTGCAAATAGAATCAATGTAACAGTGGATTATTACGACATGTATACCAGAAACCTACTGGTAAACCGTTCATTGCCAAGAATTACAGGATTTGAAAACATGACTTCAAATATCGGTGAATTGGCCAACAAGGGATTTGAGTTCACCGTTGGATCGGTAAATATCAACAGACCCAATTTTAACTGGAGAACCAATTTAAACTATTCTATCAACCGCAACAGAATCGTATCTCTATTTGGTGAATCGGGAGAATACACGCTGCAGGGACAAACAATAACCGGAGAAATACCTGATTTTGAAAACAAATGGTTCATTGGACAACCTATAGATGTCGTTTGGGATTATGAAATCCAGGGTACTTGGCAAGTGGAGGAAGCATCTCAGGCTGCTGAATTTAACTTGCGGCCTGGAGATTTTAAAGCAACTGATGTGGATGGAAACGGTGCATATGAAGCTTTGCAGGACAAAAAGTTCATTGGTTTTTCCCAGCCCCGCCACCGGTTGGGATTGAGAAATGATTTTGACTTTCTCCGGAATTTCACGGCATCCATCTTTCTAAGGGCCGATCTTGGCCATATACGACCCTTCAACCCATCGGTTGCCGAATGGTCAACTTTTGACAGAAGGAGTACTGCCAACTATCCGTATTGGACCCCAGACAACATGACCAACGACTATCCCAAATTAAGTGCTAACGTCACCCCATTTGGAGGGGGAATCATGCCCTACAAGGCCGCTTCTTTCCTGCGAATCCAAGATATCTCTTTGTCTTACAACATCCCCTCCCCTGTGGCGACAAGGTTAGGGGTACAAAATGCACGGGTGTTCGGATCCGTTAGAAACCTCCACAGCTTTGACAATTGGCCAGGCTGGGATCCCGAGTCGGGATTTACCCCAATGCCCCGAATCATAACCATGGGATTTAATATTTCACTTTAACAAACCGGCAATAAGATGAAACGATTTATAAAATTTCCAGTAATTATTTTCTTGATTTCCTTCTTCATCGGAGCTTGCGCGGAAGACTTTCTCGAGCCACAACCGTTATCTTTCTTCACACCAGAAAATGTTTTTGTGGACAGAGCCGGTTTTGAAGCGTTGTTAGTTACCATGCGTAAAGATCTCACCAGGGAACAAACTGCGCAGAAGAACTTCATGGCTCACCAGTGGGCTGCTTCTGAGGCAGGTGTGCCATGGCTTCAAATGGACTTCGCCAACCTCACACCCAATTCCGACCGTTATCAGCAATTCGTCACCCAGATCAATGACATCTTCGAAATGGTGAAAAACTCCAATGTAGCAATCAGCCGCATTGATGACATAGAATGGGCGAACGAAACGGACAGAAATGAAGTATTGGCCGAAGCTTATTGGCACCGTTCGTACTGGTATTACAGGTTGATCGGAAACTATGGAGATCTTCCATTTGTCAAAGAGGAAATTCTTAGCGTACGGCTTGACTTCCGTACCCACAGCAGATGGGCGATACTTGATCAGATTCAATCGGATACGGAATTTGCGGTTCAACATTTGCAAGTATCGGCAGCTCCCGGAGTTCCCACCAGAGGTGCGGGTGACCACTTGCTGACCAAGATTTACTTGGCAAATATGGAGTTTGACAAAGCCATAGAATCGGCTACCAGGGTGATTGACGGTCCATATGCACTAATGACGGGCAGGTTTGGGCAAGATGCAAGCGATCCGGCTAAAAACGTAATCTGGGATCTTCATCGACATGCCAACAAAAGCCTATCCCAAAATACGGAATCCATTTTGGTATTTGTAGACCGGTGGCAGGCTCCACCTACAGCCCGGACCCCCGGTCTGTTTACCATGCGTGTATATAATCCCTTTTGGTGGCATAATACCTTGGGAAAAGACAGGGAAGGTAACCTGGGCATGATCGACTCCGGACCACTCTATGATTCCCTTGGAAGGGGGAATCCTGATGTAGCATTGAGTGATTGGCATAGCTATGACATTTGGGAAGATGGAAATTTTGACTACAAATCTACCCCGGACCTTAGAAGATCAAGCATAAATTGGTATGAGCGGGAAGACTTCCGTTATAACAATCCCGCATCCGTTCAATTCGGCGAGCCTTTCGATCCCGAGAATATGGATATTCCCTCCCTCTACACCATCCCCCCCAATCCCAACAGCATATATATTCCGGCGGCAATCGAAGCTCCCAACAAAGGGCCGGCAATCGGCACCCAGCTGTATTCCCAGTCGCTTCCTCCCTTACCTTTGATGGGCAACAACTGATGCATGATCCGCGGACCCAAATCACGGGCGGGGTTAATGGCATATCCCGTAGTTCCCCCAAGAGACAGGCCTATAACCCATACCAAAAATGCCACCGGCAGCGCGCCGAGCGAACCCAAACCTATAGGTGTATTACTACCATCATTGATCATTGGTTCCGTAGAGTAAAGGATGACAATGATCAAAACTGAGGTGCCCACTATCTCCGAAATAAGGTTTGAGGAATAATTTCGAATGGCCGGCACGGTGCCGAAAGGTGCAAATTTAAGCCCTGGGTCAGGTGTGGCATCGAAGTGGTCCTTGTAAACCAGCCAGGATATCCCCGCTCCGAACATTGCGCCTAAAACTTGGGCAAGCACATAATGCGGAACCATCCCCCATTCAAAATCTCCCGCAATGGCCAAGGCCAGGGTTACAGCAGGATTCAGATGCGCACCACTATAAGGAGCGGCAACTACCACACCGATAAATACACCCAATGCCCAACCCGTGGTGATCACGATCCAGCCGGAATTAAAGCCTTTGGTCTTGTTCAAGACCACATTGGCAACTACCCCGGAGCCCATGGCTATCAACAGGGAGGTACCTACAAATTCTGCAACAAAAGTAGTCATGGGTTTATTCTTCTATCCAGTTAAGAGATCGATTTACAGCTTTATGCCAAAAACGCAGGTATTTCTTGACCTTTTCCGGGTCCATTTTAGGTTCGAAGGACTGGTCTGCTTCCCACAATTCCTTCAGATCCTCCACATCCTCCCAATAGCCAACCGCCAGACCAGCTAAGTATGCGGCTCCTAGAGCCGTGGTTTCCAACATTTTTGGCCGCTTAATGGTACAGCGGACAAGGTCAGCCTGAAACTGCATCAGGAAATTATTAGCAGTGGCACCACCGTCAACCCGCATCTCCCGGACTTCCTCACCAGCATCCTTTTCCATGGCCTTAAGCACGTCATATACCTGATAGGCAATGGCCTCCAGCGCCGCACGTGTCATATGAGCGACAGAAGTTCCCCGGGTGATGCCAAAGAAAGCCCCTCTTGCATCCTGATCCCAATAGGGTGCCCCTAGCCCCGTGAGAGCAGGGACAAAGTAAACCCCGTCATTATCAGGTAAGCTCTCCGCCAGGGCCTCGCTCTCTTTAGCGTGATCGAGTAGGGAGATTCCATCCCGAAGCCATTGTATGGCGGCCCCACCGATAAAGACACTTCCCTCCAAGGCATAATTGACGGTATCGCCAATTTTCCAAGCGATGGTGGTAAGCAATTGATTGTTGGATGTTACGGGTTTTTCCCCGGTGTTCATCACAAGAAAGCAACCCGTTCCATAGGTCGTCTTGGCCATTCCTGGTTTTAGACACAGTTGTCCAAACAGTGCAGCCTGCTGGTCTCCGGCGATTCCGGCGATTGGGATTTTGGCAGAAAACACATCGCCGGCTGTGGTACAGAAAACCTCACTGCTCGATTTCACTTCAGGCAAAATTGAAGCAGGTATATCAAAAATCTCCAGCAACTCCTCATCCCACTTCAAGGAATGAATGTTGTATATCATCGTGCGGCTGGCGTTGGTGATATCTGTCAGGTGCTCCTTTCCGCTGCTGAGTTTCCATATCAGCCAACTGTCAACTGTACCAAAGCAGACCTCCCCCTTTTCAGCCTTTTCACGGGCACCCTCCACATTGTCCAAAATCCACTTAATTTTTGTTGCCGAAAAATAGGCGTCCACAATCAATCCCGTTTTTTCACGGATGGTATCCGCGTATCCCTGCTCTTTTAGCTGGTTACAGTATGTGGAAGTTCTCCGATCCTGCCATACGATGGCGTTGTAGAGGGGTTTTCCGGTTATCCTATCCCAAAGGATGGTAGTTTCCCGTTGGTTTGTAATTCCAATGGCGGCTATCTGTGCTGCTGTAATGTTCGATTTGGTGATGGCTTCCGTTGCCACAGAGGCTTGGGAAGTCCAAATTTCAACGGGGTCATGCTCCACCCAGCCCGCTTTTGGGAAATACTGTTTAAAATCTTTTTGGGCAACGGCCACTTGCTGGCCTTTTTTGTTAAAAATAATTGCTCTGGAACTGGTGGTACCTTGGTCCAAAGCAAGGATAAATTGGGTTAGGTTACTCATGGGTTTAAGCTATCGATTATATATTTATTTGCTAATTTACCAAAATCTTCCAATTCTGCATCTTTCCACGTCTGATCAAGCGATAATTCTTCGGCCATTATTTCCGCCACCCTGGGTGCCATCTCCATGGCGGCCTTGGCATCCAAGATTAGCACGCGCATCCTTCTTGACAAAATATCTTCTATCTTAAGTGCCATTTCTTCCCGAATGGCCCACACAACCTCAGCTATCGTATAGGGATAAGCTGGATGCAGCAATTCGGACCAAGCCGGATTTTCGGCTGTTAATGCCGCTATATTTCTGGCATCCACGCCGTACACCTGAGTGTGGCCCTCTAATAAGTCTGTAGTATACCCATGAAGGTGGATATCCTTGGATGTACTTTCTGCCGGGTTTATGCCAGTTACCTTATAAAATGCATCAACTGTATCTTCCCCCATTTTCCTGAATGTGGTCCATTTCCCACCTGTAAGTGTGATCAGCTTACTGTCTGAAATAATAATTTTGTGGCTGCGTGAAATTTCCTTCGTTTTGGTGCTTCCTTCCTTGGGCGCGGCCAATGGCCTTAACCCTGCAAAAACGGACAAAACATCCTTGCGTGTCGGTGCTTTGACCAAAAAGTCAGCGGCGGTCTCCAGAATAAAATCGATTTCGCTCTCCAAAGGCCTTGGTTCCAACTTGGGTTTTTCCCGAATGGTGTCTGTGGTTCCCACGACAAGTTTGCCCTGCCAGGGAACGGCAAAAAGCACTCTCCCGTCAGAAGTTGCCGGAATCATCAGCGCATCTTTTCCCCCCAAAAAAGATAAATCCATAACCAAGTGAATGCCTTGACTGGGTTGAATCATCTTACCTATATCCGGCTGATCCATTTTCAGGACTTTATCAGCAAAAACCCCGGTGGCATTTATGACTGCTTTTGCCTGCAGCCTGTATTTTTTCTTGCCTATGCTGTCTTTTATCTCTACGCCTGATACCTTTCCAACCCCATCTTTTTGAATTTTTGTCACCCCACAGTGATTTAGGACGCAGCCTCCCCGCTCATCACAGGTTTGGGCAATAGATAATGCTAGACGGGCATCGTCAAATTGCCCGTCATGATAGACGATCCCCCCACGAAGACCTTTTTCTTTAATCCGGGGAAGTCGGTTTAATGTTTCCTCCCGGGAGATGAATCTGGATTTA
>DATHWC010000057.1:0-11713 GCA_035460985.1 Lunatimonas sp. | reverse complement strand
GTAATGCAATTGAAGATCTTGACCTCACTTTAGAGCCGTTACAAGTTGGCGATAAGGTTACCGTATATCAACAATCCATATCCAAAAAGCATTTTCAATTCCTGTATGATATTTATATGCAGGCATTGACACAGGAAGGCTTCTTCGATTCCCCCGCTTATAATCCCAATACAAACCTAAAAGCTGAAATTCCGGCAGTGGGGTACTTTAACGTCAGTGCCTACCAAAAGGCCGAAATTAGCATTGGGGAATAGAGCGATGTCTCCCGCAGAACTTGTCCCGGCTTTTCGGGATCAGCGCAGAAGGAGAATCAGCGAAAATCAGCGTGATCAGCGGGAGACATTTTTTGCTTGACGGTAAACGCATTGGCAAATTTAACCAAGCAATTCATTGATACTGATATAGTAATAAGTATAGGTGTTTTAAAAATACCCTGATCGGGGTATTTTTTTGGGAAATTAAAAAACCTATCTTTAAAACTTATAAGTTTAGTTTTAAAATAGCGGCATTATGAAAAAAATTAACATAGTTACTGTATTACTGTTACTGATCAATCTTGGATTTGTAAACGCCCAGACCGATAAAGGACGAATGTTGCTGGGGGCATCTTCCGATTTAGGTTTATCTGGTGCTGGCCTTGTAGATATTGGCTATTCAAGTACTAAACTTAAACTTGATGGAGCCAGTTATGTAGAAGATAATTCTAGTAAAATAACGAACATAAGCTTACTACCAAAATTCGGGTATTTTGTAGCGGATAATCTTGCTTTGGGGCTTGATGTTGCTTTTGCAACTGCACGATTAAAAGGAGGTAATTCAAATACTGAATCAAATTCAAGATTACTGAGTACAGGCCCTTTTATTCGGTATTATATTCCAACTGCTAAGGTGTTGCCGTTCGTCGAAGTAAACAGCTCATTTGGGAGGAGGACAAATACGACTAAATATGTAGATAATCCCAATTTGCAGGATAATATTACTAAAACCAATATACGTTCATTTGGAGGCGGGATTGGATTGGCTGTACCACTTGGCGAGAAAGTAGCCTTTGATATTCTTGCGGGATTTAATTCATTGACGGTAAACAACAAAGATGGGTATTTTTCAAATTCGCGGTACGTTACCAGCAGTTTGGGGTTGAAGGTTGGATTTACCATGTTCCTCGGATCGGAATAGGAATTGAAAAAATCCTAAAAGGATTGGTTTCCATATATAATTTTCGGGTAATTTGATCGGATATTGGCCGCAATTTCCCAATATCCAAATCATCTTACGTTTGGTAAAGGTGTAGGCAAAAGATGCCTAATTGATTGGTTAGTATTATTAATAGTGGATAGTAAGAAAATATAAGCGGGCGGTAATTGTTTCCCGCGGATTGCGCAGATGAACGCAGGAAAGCAATCAGCGAAAATCAGCGTGATCAGCGGGAAAACTTTTCACCAGCAGATTGCCCCGCCCAATTGTCACGTATTAAAAGATTAAAGTAACTTTATGGGGTCGAATCTGATCGTTTAACCCAATTTCACCATGACAACCCAAACATCAACCCCCCAAATAACACATCTTCTTTCCCCTTTTTCTATCGACATAGAGCCCATGTCCCGGTTGCTGTTGGTGAATTTTGAAAAGGACCCGGATACAGTTTATGTCGGTTTTGAGCCACAGGTTTTTGATGACGCTGTCCACGGTAAGGGGCATTTGGTGATCGGCTGGCGAACGGATGGAAAGGTGGATGTCTATCACGAACCATCTTTGACATTAAACCCTGACAAATATGATATCGTCGGCAAGGGACTGGAGAATTTGGTCGAATGCGAATTTGAGGAAGCTTTTTTTGAAATAGATAAAGCGGGTGTACAGGCCAATTATATTTTCAATGACCTTCAAAACAGAAAAGTAAGCATCAAAATCAGCGAGAAAAATTCAAAAAAGCGCAAACCCTTCGGTCTCTTGGCTCCTATGGGTAGTGCTGCTGAAAAGCCGTCCGCCATGCCCTTGGTAATGCTGCGTGATTTTTACTTTGTCCGCAGTTCGCAAACTGATTTTAAGGTGTCTATTGACACTATTCAGCATCAGCCCGATAGGCTTCCGATACCCATAGATTGGACATCCATGTATTTTGCCCGCTACAGCCCAAAGCCGCTTATTGCCCGACTGAATCCTGACGTCGATGGTGTTATTTCTCCCATAGAAGTTGGGCAAGGGATTAAAACGCTTAAGCAAGGGGATTATACGTTTGATTTTTCCTGGAAAAATGACCGCATAGCTATTCAAAAGATAAGTCGGGTAAACGATGTACATCCGGTATCCATAACCTTCGAAGGTGCTTTTACCGATATAGAATCCCTAGCAACCAATTCAGCAAAGCGTGGTAAATTCACCATCGAAGCAGATCCATCGATCGGAACCCTACCTGGGAACTATTCTGTCGAAAACACCAATGATGCAATAAAAATCGAAATGCGTTTTGAAGGTTGGAAACCGAGGCCTTCTAAGCTTTCCCTTTATTTGATATATGCCTTAGCAGGTGTTTTCAAAAAATGGCCGGCCACCTATGTTTGGACTGCTTTTATCAATAAAAGCGGGGATGGGAACTATACCATGAACTCCAAATGGAAAAGGATATAGTATAGGGAGGAATTAGATCATTGGACCCCCAAAACAATCAATGGTATTTTTATTATCTATTGGTATTTTAGTTATGTATGTGGATACAGACATGTAATTTTGTAATCTGAACAAATTGATAAATTAACTTATTCATGGAAAAACATCTACCCATTCGCTTTTTTACAATCACTTTTCTATGGTCATGGCTGTTGTGGCTGCCATTTGTATTGATAGGGTTGGGCTATTGGGAAATGAACATTGAATTGAGACCTTATTTGACCATGGCTGCAATCATTTTAGGGGCCTTTGGTCCGGCCATTGGTGCTGTATATTCCATCAAAACCCTGCAAGGAAAATCAGCCGTCAAACCCTTTCTAAGATCTTTTCTTACAATTAATTTTGGCTGGAAAACGTGGGTGTCCATCATCGGGGTATTGGGGTTTGCCAACTTTTTGGCTTGGTACCTTCCTGGATTTTTTGGTTACGAACGCTTGCCTATGCTTTTGCCGACAATTTATGTTTTTCCGGTATATTGGCTCTTGATGATCTTTTTTGGTGGTGGACAGGAAGAAATCGGCTGGCGGGGTTATATCATGCCTTACCTGGAATCCAAATACGGACTTTGGTACGGGAATATTTTTCTTGGTATAGTTTGGGCTTTTTGGCATGCCCCATTGTGGTTTATCATAGACTCCTTTCAAACCTATATGCCTTTTACGGCTTTTCTAATCGGCTGTATGGGGCTGTCTTTCTTTTTGTCGTGGGTGGTTAAGTATTCAAACAACAACCCCATGTCTGCGTTGGTTGCTCACGGAACATCCAATGCGTTTATGCCAGTTTTTCCGAGCTTAGTTATGGCGACTGGTGTTTTTCAAATTCATTTTTGGATACTGGAAATTATATTGTTGGGAATAGGTATAGTGGCGCTATTATCAATAAAGAAACCCCTTTATTCTTGATCTGTCTTTTCAAGCTCATACTTTCGACTATATCGTTTTAAGCACTACCGTGTAAAAAAAGGAATTAAAATTTTCGGTGGACTGACCAATGTCATATTTTCAAGCGTTTGAGTGCATTACCTTTGAAGTCAAAATTCATTGGCATGAAAAAATTACTTTTTTTGATTCCGTTACTTTTGTCTCAAAGCCTCGTTTTAGCGCAGGAAAATAAACGTACCCTACTATTAAATGCGGGAACGAATAATTCATGGGAGCGGGACTTTGCGTATTCCCCACTAGTTTATAGTGGAAGTTCCGCCGGATTTACATTGGGGTATTCCAATATTGGAGATAAGAAAACAGATGAGGTATACCTTCATCTAACCAACCATAACCTGCAAAACCGCTATGGTGCGGATATGCGGGGAACCCATGCCAGCATAATCACCTACACCTTCTTTAATGCCAATTGGCTGCCTGATGCTTGGGAAATCGGATGGTCGAATAACAACGCCCTGAGTTTGAGGAATTACGAGGATGCACAGAATTTCAATCCCAGGTTTGATTTTCACACTTCCTTTGGGCCGGCAATACGTTACCAAACATTTTTTGGTAAAAACGAACAGTGGCGGTTTTCCTCTCAAGGACACTGGCAGGTAATCGGATTCCTTTTTTCTGCTTCCTATGTCACTAGCCCTCCGGACCCGTTCCTACACGAACAACCCACGTTCAACGCTTTTCTGCAGTCCATACGTCTGTTTCAGCCCTTCCGCCAACACGATCTGGGGATGCTCAATCAGCTTTTCTACCAATTGTCCAATGGAAATGAAATTGGATTAGGGTATCGCTTCCACTATACCTCTCTGGAAAGTGCGCATAGGTCCCAGCGATCTGCCGGACATTATTTCTTACAGTTAAATTTTCAGCTATGAGAAGTTCCCGTTATGTTTATTTTCTGCTGATCCTGACGGTTTTCATAAGTAGTTGTGAGTTAATTATACAGCCAAGTGATCCGCAACAACGTCCCATTGCTCTGTTTGAGCACCTGTGGTCGGATATACATAACAGATATACTTTTTTTGACGAAAAGCATATAGACTGGCAAGTCGTAAGGGAACAGTACGAGCCGAAGATTCATGATGCCTTAACCCCTCATGAGTTGTTTGACATCTTGGGTGATATGTTGGCAGAATTGGAGGATGGACATGTAAATCTACGAAGTACCTTTAACCGATCCCGCAACTGGAGCTGGTATGAAGGTTTCCCGTTGTTTTATGATGAGCAGCTGATTTATGACCACTATTTAGGAACTGATTACAGGATTATAGGACCACTGCTTGCACAAAGCGTTCAAGGAATGCTGTATGTAAACTACAGGTCCTTTGAGAACAGGGTATCAAGAGCACACATGGACGAGATCGTCAGACTGATGCAGTTCCATGAAGGGTTGATCATTGATGTCAGAAACAATGGGGGAGGCAACTTACAAAATGCCATCAATATAGCGGGTCGCTTGACAGAGGAGGAATTTACCTATGCCCGGCAGCGTTTTAAAACCGGGCCAAGTAAAACCGATTTTACCCCATGGGCACCTTTAAAAGTTTCACCCCAATCCGGTGACAAATACCTGGGAAAAATAGCCGTACTTACCAACAGAAAATCCTACAGTTCCACCACATTTTTTGCGCAAATGATGCGGACATTACCCCAGGCCCGTTTGTTTGGAGATCAGACAGGGGGTGGGGGAGGTACTCCCGTCTTCGCTGAGCTTTCCAATGGCTGGACCTACCGATTTTCCGGTAGCCAGACCATTGATTTGGATGAACAGCACCTGGAACTTGGCGTGCAAGTAGATCAATTGTTGACTCATCCTATGGACCAAGTCATTGGTCTGGATCATTTTATTGAGGCGGCTATAGTCTGGTTGAAAGAGTAAGATAGAATTGTGGTCGATTTTTATTTGGCGATAATTCCCTATCTTTCCTCTAAAATGGAAGATTAAAATTATATACACCCACTAAAAACAAACTGCATTTGCTATGCTCATCCGTTATTCTATTGTACTGGCCCTTTTCATTCTATGCCTCGCTTGTTCGTCCCAACCCATTTCTGAGGAAAATGAAGGCACATCCTACTTGGATTATTCTGAAAGAGACGACCAGTTTGAAGGCGGCATTCGCATGATTCCCATCCAAACACCCAAGGGTACGTTTAAGGTTTGGACCAAACGGGTGGGGAACAACCCCAGTATCAAGGTGCTTTTGCTACACGGGGGACCGGGCATGACCCATGAGCTATATTCCAGCTTTGACGGATATTTTCCCGCGGAGAGTATCGAATACTATTATTACGACCAACTGGGTTCGTATTATTCTGATCAGCCGTCAGACAACGACCTATGGACCATAGAGCGTTTTGTGGATGAGGTTGAACAAGTTAGATTGGCCTTGGGATTAAACCAGGATAATTTCTTCCTCTACGGGCAGTCTTGGGGAGGTATCTTGGCGATGGAATATGCACTTAGATACCAACAGAATTTAAAAGGCCTGGTGATTTCCAATATGATGGCCAGTCTCGATGATTATGAAAAATATGCCAAGGAGGTACTGGGTCCCCAAATGCCGGGGGAAGTATTTGAAGAAATCATGACCATAGAGGCAAATAATGATTTTGAAAACCCAAGGTATGAAGAACTTTTGATGGAGCACCATTATCAATACCATGTGTTGAGAATGCCTCTGGAGGAATGGCCGGAAGCCGTGGTTCGGAGCCTTACCCACCTTAATCCTGAAGTATATGTCTATATGCAGGGGCACAGTGAATTCGGCATTACCGCAGGGGCATCGCTAAAAGGTTGGGACCTGACTCAGGAGTTGCCCAAATTAACCGTGCCTACATTGGTGGTGGGTGCGGGTCACGACACCATGGATCCCAAACATATGGAATGGATGTCAACCCAGGTGAAAAACGGCAGATTTTTGCTTTGTCCGGACGGCAGCCACATGGTCCAATATGATGATCAAAAAGTATTCTTTGAGGGGTTGATCAAATTTATCAAAGATGTTGATTCAGGGAGGTTTTGAAATCAGCAGTATTTAAGTGTTTTTTATGGTTCGAATATTCAACCCTTTAATCGATAAAGGTACGGCGCTTTATTCTTGGCTCCGGTATACTTTTTTTCCAACCTTTCGAGGACGTCCATTTCCAATATCTTTTTCTGAAAATTGCTTCGAATATATTTTTGTTGAAAGATAGCCTCATAAATGTGTTGGATGTCCTTCATGGTAAATTTTTCCGGGAGCAGATTAAATGCATTGAATTTTTGGCCGATGTCTTTTTTCATCGACATTAGTGCGGCCTCAAACACTTCATCATAATGCATCACGAGCTTCGGTATCTTCCCAACGGAGTACCATTGGATCGAAGCATCAAATTTTGTGAGTTTGGGCGATACGGTTTTCAAATCAACTAAAGCATAATATCCTATTGATATAAACCTCTTAACAAACCACTTATATTGCTCTTTGGCGAACTCGAGCTGCGATACGTCACCTGAGTAATTGGTTTCGATTAAGGTGTCCATAAACTCCTTTCTTTTTTTTTCCGAAGTGTCAAAAACATTGAATTGCTGCAAGTAGATATTGTTTAGGCCTGTCCGGTCCTTTAAAACTCGTTTTGCCGCATCTTCGAGATCTTCCTCTTGCCCGATAAATCCACTATGTAGGGCGTAAAAATTCCCTTTGTAATTTAGATTGGAAATCAACACTTTCAATTGATGGTCTTCATAGCCAAAAACCACGCAGTCAACCGCTGCCTGCGGAATATAGTTTTTATCGTTTAAAAGCTCCATAATGGTTGTTTAAATAGTTCCAACGAGGCAGACGGTTACCCCTGGCGGATAATTTGAAATGGAATTCAGCAAGGCTGTAAATTTAATATAAAAAAATAAAATATATTGTATAAATATGTATACAATAAAAGATTTTTGGAGTATTTTTGAAAATCTTATTTCTAGCTACTATTGAAATGCAAAAAAAAGCAACCGTGTTAATTACTCTGTTGGTTCTGATACTATCCTGCAATTCCAACAGGGAGGGAGCTAGCTATACACCTCGTTTTGATGTTTCCCAACTGGAACAAATAGCCGAGGTTGAAGAACGCTATCAGTCCGTCAACATTGAAATGTGTGAGGTCGTAGGTGGTGACTTTTGGGTCCCCTATCACCTAATAGATACAGCAAAAGTTCGAAAAGAAGGGTTTTCCGCCTTAAAGCGAAGCATTCCGTCGATCGATCTTTATGATCAGAAGCTACTTAATCTGGCTACCGCATTAGGGCCCATGTACATTCGAGTAAGCGGAACTTGGGCGAATACGACCTATTTTCAGGATGATGACTTGCCGAAGTTAGGCAAACCCCCAGTGGGCTACGAGAATGTTCTCACCCGCTCTGAGTGGAAAGGAGTAATTGATTTTTGCAAAGCTACTAATTCAAAACTGGTGACATCATTTGCTATCAGTTCCGGTATGCGGGACGAATCAGGTGCATGGACTCCCGCCCAAATTAAGCCTTTATTGGATTACACCCATTCCCTGGGAGGTGAAATATATGCCGCTGAAATGTTTAACGAGCCTTCCCATGCCAGCCATGGCGGGGTTCCGGAAGGCTATGATGCCACACAATATGCCCGGGATTTTGTTTCTTTCAAAGAATTTGTTCAACACGCCGCACCCAAAATGAAAATCATGGGTCCAGGTTCAACAGGTGAAGGAGGTTTAATGCCCGGTATTGATTCTACGATGACTACGGATAAATTACTAACTGCGAAGCCCAAACCAGAGTTTGAGATTTTTAGCTACCACTTTTATGGTGGGGTCTCCCAACGCTGCAGAGGTCAGCTTACTCCTGAAAATGCGCTTTCGGAAGAATGGCTATCCCTAACGGAAAAAGGTCTTACCTATTACGAAAATGCCCGTGGCCAATATATGCCAGGAGCTCCAATATGGCTCACAGAGACAGCGGAAGCCGCCTGCGGTGGCAATCCATGGGCTGCCACCTATACAGACACTTTTCGATATGTGGAGCAGTTGGGGCGTCTGGCCAAAAAGGGCGTGAAAGTGGTCATGCATAATACCCTAGCCGCAAGCGAATACGCATTGCTTGAGCAAGATACCCACATTCCAAGACCAAACTATTGGGCAGCGTTATTGTGGAGCAAATTTATGGGTTCCAAGGTGTACGATACTAAATCGCCAGTTGATGGGGTGGATATTTTTGTACATAATCTCAAAGGCAGTTCCATGGGGTACGGGGTGTTAGTGGTTAACCCCACCAACACATCTTCCTCTTTTGAAATCAATGCGACAGCAGAGCAATACCTGTTAACAGCAGACGATATGCTTTCCAAAGAAGTGAAATTGAACGGAGAATCGCTGGAAATCACACCGGATAATAACTTACCGGAAATTAGAGGTAGAAAAGTAAATGCGGGGTTATTTGAAGTTCCTGCCAAAAGCATTATGTTTTTATCTGTTAAAAAATGATGGTTCTCTCTTATGTGAGTGTAAAAGGGATTTAATGACATATCATTCGTCAACCGTCCTAAAGAATATACTGGGGAAATTACATATGGGTATATGTGATTTTATACCAAGTCTCATTCGTTGTTCTGCTAAGCGTTTTGTTGATTTTTCATTCAATGCTACCAATTGAACGAGGTTGTTTGATTATGCATGGATTCATGATTAAAATTGAATTTTTCCGCTCAATATTGGGTTAAGATAAAGATAAGCTCTAATTTTGACTTAGTCTTGATAAAGATAAAATCCGCACCCATTGATACGTTCAGCAGCAATACTTCAACACGGAGAGCAATCCATAATTGACCACATAGAGGATTCACCGTATTCCATAAATTTTCTGGAAATCGGCCTACTTCCCGGAAAACACATCAGCGTTGTTCAAAAAGCACCATTTGGGGGACCTATTGCATTCCTGATTGACGGGCACATGATAGCACTCAGGAGGACGGAAGCGGAGTTGATAAAAGTACAACCTATGAACCCCTAAGGAATGGAAATTATTTCCGCAAAACGGACCAAATCCATTGCGTTAATTGGCAACCCGAATGTTGGTAAATCCAGTATTTTTAACAAACTAACCGGATTAAACCAAAAGATTGGCAATTATCCCGGTGTGACTGTCGACAAAAGTACCGGTGTAATCAAGAAGGGATCAGCCGTTTATGAGCTCGTTGACCTACCGGGCACCTACAGCCTATATCCCAATTCCGAAGATGAACTCATTGCTTATCGTGTCCTTACGGGGTTAGGTACCCCAAAGCCGGATTTTGTGCTGGTAATTCTCGATGCCTGCAACATGGAAAGGAGTCTCCTACTGGGTACCCAAGTGATGGATTTGGGAATTCCCATGGCATTTTTGGTCAATATGAAGGATCTGGCCGAAGAAAATGGGATTCATATCAAAGTTGTGGAGTTTTATAAGACACTTGGAGTACCTATAATCTTAACGGATGGCCGGAAAAATGAAGGCTTAGAAGCAATCCGCGAGCTGATTTTTCAGGAGAAATTTGAGATCGCTAAGCCATTTGTGACCGTAGACGACTATATGCCACGTTCCATGGTTACATCTATTCGTGAAAAGTTTGGTTTCCATACAGACTATCAGGCTTTTCAAATGATGGTTTTTTCGACCTATGATGAGCCTTCAAACAAAGGGGACAAAGCTTGGTTGCTACAATTGGCGAAAGAGAACGATTTCGACACAAAGCGTCAGCAGCTAAAGGAGACCAATGGACGGTATGCAAAAATCAATCTTCTCCTAAAGAAGGGATTGAAGACAGACAAGCCATTGGACAATAAGCTAACCCGTAGGTTAGACAGGATCCTCCTACATCCGGTGTTGGGTTACATCCTATTTTTGGCAGTAATGCTTTTGATTTTTCAAGCCATATTCGCCTGGGCAAGTGTGCCTATGGATTTGATAGATGTTTTGTTTGCTGGAATGGGCTCATGGGTGTATGAGACTTTTCCATCGGGGGTTCTCACGGATTTGCTCGCGGAGGGGATTATTCCCGGAATTGGTGGGGTTGTCATCTTTATACCACAAATTGCCTTACTTTTTGGTTTCCTGGCTTTTTTGGAAGATACCGGGTACCTGTCTCGGGTTGTGTTTTTGATGGATAGGCTGATGCGCCCATTTGGACTTCACGGCAAGAGTGTTGTACCCCTTATCTCAGGACTGGCCTGTGCGATCCCGGGAGTGATGGCAGCTAGGACGATTCGCAATTCCAAGGAACGTTTAATCACAATTTTGGTCACACCGTGGATGAGTTGCTCCGCCCGGCTTCCTGTCTATATAATTCTTATCGGGCTTACTGTACCGGATGAATTGTATGTTGGAATCAACCTACAGGCGATAGCTCTACTCAGTATGTATTTGTTGGGAACAATAGCCACCCTTTTAGGGGCCTTAGCGTTACGTTTCGTTCTAAAAACCAAGGAGAAAAGTTTTCTTCTAACTGATTTGCCTATATATAGGCTACCGCGTTGGAAGGCAGTAGCACTTACCATGTATTCCAAATCAAAGATTTTCGTGTTGGAGGCGGGTAAGGTTATTTTGGCTATTTCTATTGTCTTATGGGTGTTGGCAAGCTATGGACCCTCAAATAGGATGGATGCCTTGGAGGAGCAAATGGAATTGGAAATGGCGGCTGCCTCTCACGAGCGGTATACTGAAATAGAAGAACGCTACGCCTCCCAAAAACTGGAAAATTCCTATATCGGTATCCTTGGGAAAGCCATAGAACCGGCCATTAGGCCATTAGGTTATGACTGGAAGATCGGAATTGCCCTGATCACTTCCTTTGCTGCCCGGGAGGTTTTCGTAGGTACCATCGCTACTATATACAGTATTGGAGGTGATGTGGATAATGAGCTGACCATACGTGAAAAGCTTAACCAGGAAGTAGATCCCGATACTGGAGAAAAGGTGTTTAACCAGGCAACCGGGTTTTCCCTTATGGTGTTTTATGCCTTTGCCATGCAGTGTATGAGCACGCTGGCAGTGGTGTATAGGGAAACCAAAACATGGAAATGGCCCATTATTCAAACCGTAGCCATGACTGTAATTGCTTATTTGGCTGCTT
>DATHWC010000056.1:0-46614 GCA_035460985.1 Lunatimonas sp. | reverse complement strand
CACATGAAATCGAGCATGACGAAAACGCCACACATAGGGACGATTATCAAACATGCGAGTTTCTCCCGATTCTGATCGGGACAGGCTATGTTACCATTAAAAACCAATTATAAACACATGAAAAAAATACATATCGTCGGACTCGGTTTGCTGGGTGGATCGTTTGCCTTGGTGGTGAAAAAGAACAGGCCTGACCTCGTGTTGACTGGCTACGACCAAAACCCGCAGCATTTGGAACAGGCACTGGCACTGGGAATGATCAGTGAAGCCAAAGAAACTCCTGACGCAGACACAGATGTGGTCGTACTGGCAACGCCGGTCGACACCCTCACTTCGCTTTTGGAAGAAACACTGGCCAATACGGGTGATCGAACCTTGGTCTTTGACTTTGGATCGACAAAGGAACTGATCTGCGAGAAAGTTGCCAATAACCCCAAGCGGGCAAATTACCTTGCGGTTCACCCTATTGCAGGTACAGAAAACTCCGGTCCAAAAGCCGCAGAACTGAATCTTTTTGACGGCAAGGTCATGATTATTTGTGAGATGGAAAAGACCGATGTACACCTTAAAGGCATGGCCTATGAGCTTTTTGAACTGATGAATATGAAGCTTCGGTTTATGGATCCCAAAGACCATGATTTGCATTTGGCCTTTGTTTCCCATCTTTCGCACGTTACCTCATTTATGCTAGGCAAAACGGTGCTGGATAAGACGGCAGACGAAAGACATATCTTCGATATGGCAGGCAGTGGATTTGCATCTACAGTTAGATTGGCAAAAAGCTCACCCGCCATGTGGGCCCCGATTTTTATAGAAAACCGGAAGAATCTACTCGAAGCCATGGATTCCTACATTTCACATATGCAGCAATTCAGAGATAAGATCGCAGCGGAGGACTATCAAGGCCTTACCGAGGAGATGGTAGAAGCGAATAAGATCCGGGATATTCTGGATTTGGAAAAAGGGAAGTAATTATCTTTCTTGTAGGTGAGCGAAGTATTAGGTAAACTTTGACATCGATTTCTTTATAAAAAGTAAAAAACCAAATACTTCCGACAATAGCGGAAGTATTTGGTTTTAGTAAGTATTTTGGACTTCTATTTTTTCAATAATCACCTTGACATTCCCCGGATTTTATCTGTTCTATCGTTGGATTATAGTAATTACCCTGTATTCTTACATTATGGTAAGTACCATTTTCGAACAGGTTTGTCAACGCACAAAAGCCCATCAGGTATTCATTGTTTGAAATATCTAAAGTTGGCAAATTTCCTCTACCGACAAAAACTAAATTTTGAAGCCCTACCAAGGACCGTTAGCTGTTACTGTTAATGGTTAGTTTTTTGATAACCTTGGTGACATTTGATAATTGTGTCAAATTATCGAGACTACCATTTAAATCGATTTTAGCGTGCCAGAAATAAAATCCATCAAATGTACATCCGAAACCAATGCCCCCGAAAACAATCAAGCAAAAAAGTTGTAAGTAAGGGCTAAATTTCCATTGGTCCATTTTTTTAAAAAAGATTTCCCAAAACTACATAATAATTAAAAATATCAAAAAATGTATTTCAAATATTTATAATTGCTCTTCAAAACGATTTCTCCACATTATCTAAAACCCGATTTGGGTAGGTAGAACATGAGCTCGCGCCAATTTAAAAAATAAATGATAAAATTGTCCACTTTTTACGAAATTACGGGGACAAATAACTTTTTGCGCAATTTATCAAACCATAATTGATGACAGACCTTCGAATAAAATCTGAGTACGGCACATTGAAATCTGTATTGATGCACAGACCGGGAAAAGAAATAGATCGGCTTACTCCTTACAATAAACACCTGCTTCTCTTTGAAGACGTGCCGTATCTGGAGGAGATGCAAAAGGAGCATGACTATTTCCGTAGTCTATTGATACAAGCTACCGGGGCTAAAGTGTATTTGTTTCATGAACTTCTAATGGAAATTCTGACAAACAAGACATTGCTTCGGCAGCTCCTGTCAGAAGCTTTACAAAAATACCGCCTTGGACATTTGGTAGATGACCTGATGGAAAAGCTCTCAACCTCAGAATGTGCCACGGCATTGATCGCAGGTCTAAAGGTCCATGAGGCCAAAAGGAAAATGGAGGGATTGCAGTTGGAAGAGTTGATGGACTTTGCTTATTTGATTCCCCCAAGTCCCAACTTATATTTTCAACGCGATACCGCTGCAGTCACTCCAGGCGGGGTGATGTTTTCGAGCATGAAGATGGAGGAACGGCAGCGGGAAGCAAATATGGTCCGCAGCGTCTTTGAAAATCACGGGCTCTTTCGGGATCAAATTCATACAGTTTATCCGTTGGAGAGTCACAGCAATCCACCCAGTATAGAAGGTGGTGATGTGATCATTTTATCCGAGAAAGCTATTGCCGTTGGGCATTCGGAGAGAACAGATGAGAAAGCCATCTATCATTTGGCCAAAAGGGTGATTTCTGAAGGTACCATAGAAAGGGTTTACATGGTGCAGCTGCCAAAAAAGCGCAATTTTATGCACTTGGACACTGTATTTACCATTCTGGATGAAAATCTTATTCTTACTTACCCGGATGCGTTAGATGCTGTAGTACAAACGGCCGTCTATACCTTTAAAGCCCATGATAATGATCAGGTTCATGTGAAAAAAACTGTTCTGACGGACTCGTTGGCAACTATTCTTCAAAAAGAAATTTCCCATCTCCAGATTATCCATACGGGCAATGGTAATCCGGACTATGCACTGAGGGAACAGTGGTTTGACGGGGCTAATGTGCTGACAATAGGGCCAAGGCGGGTGATCTCCTATAGCCGAAACAAGCATACCAACCGGGCATTAAGGGATGTTGGTGTTGAAGTCTTGGATATACCTTCTTCCGAACTGTCAAGAGGACTTGGCGGACCGCGCTGTATGACCATGCCCATAGAGCGGTCTCTGGTCTAGTACGGGAGAATAGATGGATTTTCAAAACTTAACTCTGACTAAAAGCTGTCAAAGAAGGACCTGCGCCTCGATACTTTTAAATCCCTTAGAATATTCGATTTAACCCGGATATCGATGTTATAGCTAGTAAATCGCCCAAAAGGCACCCAGTTGACATTCATTTGCCAGCAATGCAGGTCCCGGGCTATACCTATCATGGTTTGGGTAATATTTTTAGCAGCCACATCAAACCCGGAGTTAAAGTTAATCTTCCATTTGTCTGAGAGACTCAAGTCCCCGGAGATATTGATCGCTTGGGTGACATTGGTCGTTCCATTAGGGGCCTTTCTGTAGGCCAAATTGTATCCGAAGGTCATATTCCATGGAATGGACCAGTCAATGTATTGGCTGGGATCATTGGCAATCCGGTCAATTTCATTTTCCACAAATTCATTCAACTGGCCTCCCTGATCAAGGAAATCATTGGTCAGTTCATCCCTCACCTCGCCGGGAGATTTTTCAGTTTTACTCGGATTGATACTTCCGTTAAGATTGAGTGTAGCATTTCTAAGCGTGCCAATCCCCTGCCCACGCCGAAAAGCAAAATCATTTATCCGCGCCACAGTTTCTTGCTCTCGTACCTTGTAGGTGCCGGTGGCGTAGGGATCCAAGCTTGCCGTTAGGTTAACAGATACCCTATTTTCAAACATAGACGTTCTTGTGGTGAAATTTATAGGGGCAAGCTGAAAGGAATCAGCGACAAAGTTGTAGTTTGTTTGAATGTTGAAAGATTGGAGTAGGGGTACCTTTTTGGTCTGAACTTCTGCGGTATCACTTTCAGACCTTACTTTGGCTTCCAGTACATTTCGAATATTTATGCTCAGGGCCTTTGACTCCCCCAGTGGCGCTCCTCCGTAAATGAAGTTTTGATACCGGGAAATACGCTGTGTCCTCTCTGTTTCGTCTACCTGGACTTCTTGGTAGAATCCAAACCGGGGATCCGAAAAATCAGGAGTGGAGTTAAATCCAAAGGTCGGTTGTATATGGTGGCGGATAGCCTCTACCTTGGACCCTTTTCCAAAGGTATAGAACCCATAAATATTGGTGGCCATGTTGAAGGAGGCGTTGTAATATCCCACCCGGTTAAATCCCGGTTCTAGGATTCGGTCAAGTCTGGCTTCTTGGGGGTTATAGTAATAGTTGATTCGGTCCAGGTACCAGAGTTCAGTGAAATTCATCGAAGCAGTACCGGTGAAGAATCGAAACAGGGTGAAATTGGAAGAAATAGGAACGGTGTGCCGGAAGCCGTTGTCCGCTTCTCGCAGGAGTTGGGGTAAATTGGCGAATGTAAAGGGCAAAATATCCGGAGCTACCGGCTGGTTAAACTCCTCCAACTGGCTCTGCAATAGCGTTGGGTCCACACCAAACTCATTGGTAACTCGGTTGTTGATGGAGTTTTGGGCATTGAAGTTCCAAGCAATGTTTAGCGTTTTAAGGGGCTCAAACTTTATATTGCGGAAAGGATTCTGCCGGTTCATGTTGATTGCAATATCCGGTAGAAGTAAATTTACCTCGTCCGTTACCTGATTTTGGGAATGCCGCAGATTGGCTGACATGCTGAATGGTGTGCCGGTAAAGGTTTTGCTGTAAGAGATATTTGAGGAAAAGTCGGAAGACATGTTTTGCTGGAAATTCTGCTGCTGCAACACATTGTCATTGTAGGACTTGGTTCCGAAATTTGCAGAGGCGGAAAAACGTGAATTCCCCCTGGATTCCGGGGTATGGTTCCAGCGAAGCCAGAATGCATCATATTCCAGTGGTACCTCAGCCGTCTCCGGACTTTGAAACTTCTGATAATCTATGTTGAATCCTCCTTTGTACCTATACCGCTTATTATATACTGAGGCTGTCTTGGCGCCATAGCCCCCCAGTGAATAGACCTCCCCCGTTACTTTGGTGTGTATATAGTCATTGAGGGCAAAATAATAGCCAAAATCTCTAAGGAAAAACCCCCTGATTTGCTCCTGTCCGTAGGAAGGAAAAATGATCCCCGACACTTTTTCCTCAGGGGTATCCGGGATTATTCCAAAGGGCAGCCCTAAAGGTGTCGGGATGCCGTTAAAGTATAAATTGAACGGACCTGACACGACCTGCTTTCCCCGAATTGATTTAATCTTGGAAGAAGATATATGCCAATGCGGCTCCAACAGGTCACAGGTGGTATAAAACCCTTTATTCAGATAGATACTTCCATCCCTTCCTTTTTTTACTGTTTCTCCACGAAGCAGGCCTTCGTCCTGCTGGGTGACCACATCGGTAATGATGGCTTTGCTGGTTTTGAAATTATACCGCATATCTTTGCGGATCTCGTATATACTTTGCCCTTCCTTGAACATGGGAGTTCCCTGTACTACGCCGGTTGTATCTTTTAGGCCTGATGCAAACAGTTCGCTTTTTTCCCAATCGATAACTATGTAATCCGCATCCAATCTGATTTCTCCATATTCAAACCAAGCTTCTTTGTACAAAAAGACTTTATTTGCCGTAAAATCCGACACAATGCTATCTTCGGCAAAATAATTGATAATGGTTACAATATCACCAACCTGTTGAACTTTTGCACTATCTTCGGCTAAAATGAGATCATCTACGTTTAATATACTATCTGGAAGCGCTATAATGGTCGTGTCCGGGAAAACCAGCGGGTTGATCAAGGTGTCAGGGGCAATTAGGACTCTTTCCGAAGGCCTTAATACCGGCTCTTGGCCGAAAAGGGGCTTATGGAAAAAGAGGAGCAAGGAAATGGAAAGAAAAACGAGCTTAATATTATGCACCGAATATTTCTGTTTGCTTCAAAAATTTACAAATTTTGCGTAAAGTTAATCTTATTAACAGTTTATGAAACGAAGGAGAGCGAAAAATATTCTTATAATTTCCCTACTTACTTTTTCCCTATTCATGACAGGTTTTTTACCGACGGGAGAACGGGCCTCAGAGTTTAAATTGAGACGCGTAGTCATTGATGCGGGGCATGGAGGAAAGGATCCCGGCACGGTAGGCAAAACCTCCCGGGAAAAGGATGTGGCCCTTTCTTTGGCTTTAAAGTTGGGTCAGTACATTGAGGAGTTGATGCCTGAAGTAGAAGTGATTTATACCCGAAAGTCAGATACTTTTATTGAGCTGAAAGAACGTGCGAGCATTGCCAATCGCAACAGAGCTGATCTTTTCATTTCAATACATTGCAACGCAACCACCACCGGGGGCGTTTATGGTACCGAAACGTTTGTCATGGGGAACAAAAACTTCAATGCCAATTTTGAAATTGTGAAACGCGAAAATGCTGTGATCTTATTGGAGGATGACTATGAGGAGAATTATGAGGGGTTTGACCCAAAATCTCCGGAGTCCTACATGATGTTCAATCTCATGCAAAAGGCCTATTTCGCCAATAGCCTCTCCCTCGCGGAAAAAATCGAAAATGATTTTGTTACCCGGGTGAACCGTAGCAGCAGGGGAGTGAAGCAGGCACCCTTTTATGTACTTTGGACGACAAGCATGCCCAGCGTATTGGTTGAAGTAGGATTCCTATCCAACGCAAATGAAGAAAGGTATTTGAATAGCAAGGACGGCCAAACCTACATTGCTTCTGGGCTGTTTAGGGCTGTAAAAGCCTATAAGGAAGAAATCGAATCGCTGTAGGAATTTAATCTACCGCTTATGGATATAAATGAAAACGAACTGAAAGCCTTGGTATCCCTGCTGGATGACACCGATAAAGAGGTCAAAGAACATGTCAGGGATAGGATCATTTCTTTGGGAAATCAAATTATTCCTTTTTTGGAACAAACGTGGGAAAACAGTTTCAACCCGGATATTCAGAAAGAGATCGAGGATCTGGTACATGAGCTTCAGTTTTCTCTTCTCAGGGAGCGACTTACCGAATGGAAACAGTCATCAGAGCAGGACTTGTTGACAGGGTTATGGATCATAAATACCTATCAGTATCCTGATTTGGATTTTGATCAGCTTAATGCTACCATGCATCAGATTTATTTTGAAGTCTGGACATCCTTCAAAAATGAGGCCCCTCCCTACGAAAAAATCCGTACTATAAACAGTGTGCTTTTTAATGACCTTAAATTTGCCGCAAACACTAAAAATTTTCATTCACCGGGCAACAGTATGTTGAGTAATGTGCTGGATTCAAAAAGGGGGAATCCGATCAGCCTATGTGCCGTTTATTTATTGGTAGCCAGGAAGCTTGGATTACCCATTTATGGAGTAAACCTCCCGAATTTGTTTGTTTTGACCTACAAATCGGATAACCTAACGGTATATATTAACGCGTTTAACAAAGGGTAGATCTTTTCCCGTCAGGATATACACAACTATTTGGAACACCTAAAACTGGAGCCTAAGGACGAGTTTTTTGAACCTTGCGAGAATGAAGTCATTATCAAAAGAACTATTCGAAATCTCATTTATGCCTTTGACAAGATTGGAGAATTGGAAAAAATGCGGGAAGTGCAGGAGTTGATGGATATTCTGGACCGATAATGTCCTTATTTTCCAAGAAATAGAATTGAAATAGACTCCAAATTTATCGCAGCTGCCGAATATTACAACCTACCGCACGGGTGGAGGCAGGACTTGGGCTTTTTCGTGCAAGCAAATTCGTCAGCGCGTTTTCCAAGTATTTCATCTGGGCACTTTCGGGGGATTGTGGGTTATTGTCTATTGCACCTTTGTACACCACAGCATAGCCTGTCGGGCCTTGGGTGATGACTACGGCTTCCGGAATTTTCGTCACCTGCAGATAGGTAGCTAGTGATTGCTGCGTATCCATTAGATAAGGCATCGCATATCCCCTTTCCTTTGCAACTCTCGCCATGGTCTCCTGACTTTCTGAAGTCCCGAGGAATACATGTGGATTTACCAGAGCAAATACTACTCCTAATGGAGAAAACTCATCATGGAGAGCAGCTATCCTTTCTTCATAAAGTTTAGAAAACGGACAGGTAATACTCGAAAAAATCAAGACCACACCTTTCGCAGAACGATGTTGCTCCCATGAAAAGATTTCACCGCTTACTGCATCTGTTAGCTCAATGTTAGATATGCGCTGCCCTAAGGCATCAGATAGCCCCATCCACCCCAATAGGATCAGTTTACTAAAAAACAGAATTGATCTACCCATTACAACCTTTCGTCTAGTACCTTCACTCTCCAAATTCGCCAATAAGTTAGCTATAAATTCCCAGTATTTGAGAAGATCTATTCAAATTTACCAAATGGTATAGGTCAAAATCATATCCCCTTCCCGAATTACCCGAACCAGGTAATGGTGATCGGAACTGCCGGTCGCATAAATCCTCCCTTTTATTTCCCTATCTTGGGAAGAGAATGGTTGCAACAAAATATTTTGCCTCAAACTTATCCCCTTTCGTCCCTGACATTTAAAGATACTTTCTTTTGCTGACCAAGCGATAGTATGCATCAAAACGTCATTATCCAAAAACTCCTGTTCCGAAGGATCCAAATACTTTGGTCCAAGGGGTACTGCCTTTTCCCTTATTTTTTCCAAATCAATTCCAACTGGCATTTCTTTATGAAATATGGCGGCGGCTATGTCATAACTGTGCGTGAGCGAAACATAACCGTATCCATCCATGGGATAGGATTTTCCGTGAGAATCTTTGTAGAAGCCCGGATAGGGAAGCTGAATCAACTCCAGTGCGGCCTTTATCGCCAACCTTGCTCCCTTCCACTCTATTTTTTTATGGGGATGGCTTATATTTGAATAGGACAATTTTTCCCTAAAACTTAAAAACCCCAACTCATTATGGTGTTGTAAATGAATATTATTAACCGCAATAGCCGATAACGGACTAATTTTTTCTAATTTTGTTTGCATGCTAATGAAGGAAGTGGAGGAAATTATATTAATTGCAATATATGGCAAAAATTCAAGTTAATAAACTTCATTCCCTCACCGGACATAATCATTCAATTTTTGCCTTGACAGAAGGGTGTGATCCACAATATTTTTATACAGGAGCCGGCGATGGGATGGTAGTTGAATGGGATCTCGATCAGCCCAAGGACGGGAAGTTGTTGGCCAACTTGCCGAATTCCGTCTATGCTCTCGCCGTAGACCCCATCCGCAACCTGTTATTTATAGGGCATAATTTTGACGGGATTCATGTCATAGACCTCGCCAACAAAAAGGAACTGTGGTCCCTTAAACTTACCTCTAGTGCCATTTTTGACATAAAAGTACAAGGAAATCTGTTGTATGTTGCTACCGGGGATGGGGTGCTTCTGGTAATAGACATTGAGGAAGGATCACCTCTAAAGCATATCAAACTGAGTGATTCGTCTCTTCGAGTTCTGGCCCTTAATCCGAAGGGGGATCAGATGGCCGTTGGAAGTAGTGATAACTCGGTAACCATACTCCGCACAGATGAACTTCTCCCCATTACCCGGCTTGAAGCACATACTAACTCGGTGTTTGCCTTGGAGTATTCTCCAGATGGAAGGGTACTGATCAGTGGAGGAAGGGATGCTACACTGATTATCTGGGACGCCCAATCCTATGAGCAGTCAGAACGTATCGTGGCGCACATGTATGCCATTAATTTTCTTACCTTTCGGGAGGATGGCAAATATTTTGTAACTTGTAGCATGGACAAATCCATTAAAATTTGGGATGCCCATACTTATCAACTCTTAAAAGTAATTGATAAGGGCAGGCACGCAGGTCACGGTACCTCCATCAATAAGGTAATCTGGAGTCACCACAGGCAACATATCGTTGCAGGCAGTGACGACCGGACTGTATCAATTTGGGAATTAGAATTTTAGCTATATGAAATTGAGCATGACGCAGGCGACAAACAGAGAGATGACTTTAAACTACCTGCCTGTCGGCAGACAGGTGCGAGATTCCATGTGGCAATTAAAAAACAAATAATAATCACATGAAAATTACCCCTTTAGACATTCGTCAGAAAACCTTCGAAAAACAAATCCGGGGTTACGACAAAGATGAAGTAGCTTCTTTTTTAACCTACCTCTCCCAGGAATGGGAAAAAGTGATGGAGGAAAAAAACATGCTCCAAATGAAGTATGAGCAGGCCGATAAAGAGTCGCGGAAATTGCGGGAAATCGAAGACTCGCTCTTTAAGACGCTAAAGACCGCCGAGGACACGGGCGCGAGTATAATAGAACATGCCAATAAAACCGCGGATTTGATACTCAAAGAAGCCCACATGAATGCAGATCTGATGGAATCCGATTCCAAAGGCAAGGCCCGGAATTTGCTGGAGCAGGCAGAAAATCAATCCCGGGAAATCATCGAGGACCTGAAAGACGAAGTAAGATCGCTGGTCGACAGTTATTCTTTTCTAGTCAATCAGCGGGAAATCATTCTCAAAAACATTAAAAATTTGGCGAATGACACCCTGGAAAATGTCAGGCAAAATCAGGATGAATTTCAAAAAATAGATCTTTCCATCCACACCCAAAGGGTAAAGGAGCTACAAAGGAGGGGAAATTATCAAAGCACTCCCAGTTTGCCCTCCGCAGTACAGCCTTCGCCCAGTATAAACAAGGAACCAGAAGATTTTCCGGAAATCATTGCGGACAGCGGTATCGAGGAGAAGCCGGAACCACCCCAATCCAAGGAACCTGAGGTAACGAATCCAATCGAAAAGGAAGAAACATCAAATAAGCCTAATGAAAGAAAATCAGGATCCTTTTTTGACCAGTTTGATTAATGGGAAGGGTATCACTGGAAGGAATTGAATTTCATGCCTATCACGGCGTATTTTCAGAAGAAAAAAAATTGGGTAATCGATTCACGGTAGACATACATGTGGAGACCGACTTCCGGCAAGCGATGCTAAACGATGACCTTAAGTCAACGGTGGACTACTACAAGGTATATCAAATTGCAAAATCCCATATGCAGGAGCCTGTCAAATTGCTGGAACATCTGGCGCATTTGATGATTCAGGATATCCTGAAGGCATACCCTGACCTGTTAGCGGTTCAAATTGTCATCAAAAAACATAATCCAGCCCTTGGGGGAGTGGTTAATTATTCGGTAGTAGAGGTCACCTATCCAGACGATTATGAGGTTTCTCAGCAATAATTATGTATTCAAAAACTCAGGAAAGCAAAACAAAACAGGAATTTTGGACGGCATTTGGAGGATATATGAAGCCCGTTCCGACAGCCGAAGGCGGGCGCATCTCATGGCAAAACTATAAAACAGGTATTAAAAGTATTTTTTTCAGGATGCGGGCTGAACGGGATTTTGCTTCTATTGGCATAGAAATTACCCACCCGGATCAAGATATCCAAGAACTGCTGTTTGGCCAGTTTGAGCAATTCAAAAAACTGCTGGAGCTGGAAACAAAAGAGCCTTGGGAGTGGAAATTGCTAGGTGTGGACGATTTTGGAAAGAATGTTTCGGTAATTGAACGGAGGCTGCAAGGTGTGAATGTCATGGACCAAGCCGACTGGCCCGCCATTATCTCCTTCCTCAAACCTCGTATCATCGCCCTAGACAGCTTTTGGTCCAATGTCAAATACGGTTTTGAGGGGTTGGTTTAAAATATAGTCGATGCTGGAAGTTTAAAGTTTATTTTTAACCTAAATCCTCGGTACGTTCCAGTAAGCAGGTGATTCCTATGAAGAAAAACCTGCCAGGTTTGCGAATTTAAAATTAAAGTAAAAAGCTGCCACCCACTAAACATCATGCCTTTTGGGAAGGGCCGTATTTACAAAGGTAAATCCCCGCGCGTCGTTCCCCTCATAAAAATCAATTTGCATCCCCATCAAAAACATGACGTGCCTCTTTTCGATCAACAGTTGAATTCCCTCCCAGGGGAAAACCTGATCCTCGGGCTTAGGCATGTCAAATCCCAATGCGTAGGAAACACCGCCACATCCGCCACCCTTTACCCCAATCCGCAGTGCATAGCCCTCAGGAATATTTTTGCTGGTCAGGATATTTTTTATTTCCTCCAGTGCCTTTGAAGTAATAGTTATGGGATTTAACATGTCAACAAAATACTTTTCTTCGTTTAATGGTTCAAAATTACCTCAGAAAAATGGAAAGCACATAGCTTTCCTAGCGTATATTTAAGATATTCGGATCAAAATTCATCTTACTTATGGAATACATTGTTGACCTTCTGAAAATCATTTTACCGGCGGGCCTAGTTATTTATGGGATGTACATCATCACGGTATCATTTTTGAAGAAAGAATGGAGTCAAAAGCAATTGGAACTGAAAACCAAAAATACCGAAGTAATTCTGCCAGTTCGGCTTCAAGCGGGTGAGCGTCTGTGCCTTTTGTTGGAACGAATTACACCAAATTCCTTGGTGCGGAGAATCAATCAGGGGGGATTGAGCGCAACTGAACTTCACATGCAGCTGATCGCAGAAGTAAGGGAAGAGTTTAACCACAACCTCTCCCAGCAGATCTACTTCTCGGACGAAACTTGGGAAAGTATCCGGAATGCCGTCGAACAGGTCATTACGTTAATAAACCGTGCCTATCAAGACCTGAACAAGGAGGCGGTAGGTTTGGATTTGGCCAAGCGCATCTTTCATCTTTCCATGGAGCAACAAAATGACACCCTGGCTCAAGCCAGGAAAAATGTAAAATCAGAAATAAGGGTCTATTATTAATCCCATTAACATTAACATGAAACTAAAATCAGAGTATCAACAAGTCCTTCATCAGGCGAAGGCCCTATATTACAAAAAGGCCCAAGAGATAGCCGCATCCCAGGTTAAACTCAAAGGCCTACTCCAGCAAGTTACTTTAAAAGTTCATCAGCTAATCGACAGTCCGGCTGTAGTGGCTGTAAGAAAGCAGTTGGACATTTTTATCCGCATGCTTACTGCCCATGTAAAGGGCCGGTATAAAGGGCTATCCAACCGATCCTTGGGGTTGTTGGTTCTTGGGCTTTTATATTTTGCGCTTCCCTTAGATTTAGTTCCGGATTTCATCCCTTTTGTGGGATATGTGGACGATTTGTCTGTGTTACTTGGCATATATAAAAGCCTCCAAACAGATATCGAACAGTTTCTTTTTTGGGAAAGCGAACAACCTGATTTACACCTATGAACCAAAAAATAGCCTTCGTTTCGGGTGCTTCGGGATTGGTGGGCATGCAAATATTGCATCAGCTTTTCCAGGAACCCTCCTATTCTTATGTCATTTCGCTAGGAAGGCGTGAGCTTGCGTTGAAGCACCACAAGCTGATACAGCTAAAGGTGGATTTTGACAAGCTACATCTGCTTCATTTGACAGAGAAAATCCGGGATCAAAACCGTGGAGGAGATTATCACGCCCTTATCCAGGGGTTAGAGGGTAAGCACGTTGAGATTCATGCATTCTGTTCCTTGGGGACTACCATCAAAGACGCTGGTTCCAAAGAAAAATTCCGCCAGATAGACCATGATTATGTGGTGGACTTTGCGAATTGGAGTCTTCAACAGGGGGCGACAAAATTTTTGTACGTGAGTGCATTGGGAGCCGACCCCCGCTCATCTATTTTCTACAATAAAGTAAAGGGAGAAGTGGAAGAAGATCTCAAGCTGATTCCATTTGACTATTTGGGAATCTTTCAACCCTCTATCTTATTAGGAAACCGAAGGAAAACCCGCTTGGGTGAAGAGATCGGTAAAAAAGCCATGCAAGTTGTTACCTTCTTGGGGATCATGAAAAAATACAAACCCATATATGACCATCAGGTGGCAAAAGCCATGATTCGTTCAGCCCTTAATCCCAGTGATAAAAATGTCCAAACCATCGTAAACCAGGAAATGCTTTAATACCTTTTCATGATTGCAGTTATACAACGGGTAAGTGAATCTTCGGTAAGCATTGCCGGACAGGTAAAGGGCAGGATAGGAATAGGGCTGTTGATACTTCTCGGAATTGAGAATGCAGATACCCAAGAAGATATGCGGTGGCTTTCTAAGAAAATCGTACAACTTCGAATATTTCCGGATGAAAAGGGAGTTATGAATACGAATATAATGGATATGGGGGGGGATGTCTTGCTTATCAGTCAATTTACGCTCCATGCCAGCACCAAAAAGGGGAACCGACCCTCGTACATAAAAGCCGCTAAACCGGAAGTTGCAATTCCCCTATACGAATCCACCATCCGGCAGTTGAGTGAAGATATGGGCAAACCCATCCAGACGGGTGAGTTTGGCGCAAACATGCAGGTTTCCCTTGTCAATGACGGTCCGGTAACAATCATTATAGATTCTAAAAACAAAATATAAAGTTGGGGATCATGGGATACCATGGATCAAAACTCCAAGCAACCTTTTGATGATGAGTATACCCAGTGCCTTTTTAAAACTATCCCAGGCTACGGTCCTAAAAGCGGGAAAGACTATTTTTCAGGATTTGGATTTTAAAATGCTTTCTGGAGAAAACTGGGCGATCATTGCCTCCTCCGGCTTGGAGAAGACCACATTTCTAGAAACTCTCCTCGGACGTACTTCCATCACTAAAGGTCAGGTAGAACGTACCTTTGCGGAAGCTTATCAAGAGAAACAACGGCAGCAAGGCAAAGTCAATAGTTTCCGCGACCTGATTGCGTTTGTTTCCCAAACTTACACCTTTCGCAATAAGTCCAATGTGCAGGATTTTTACTATCAGCAGCGCTTCAACAGTGCGGACTCCGAAGCCGCGGCAACGGTCTCCGACTTCCTTAAGAAGGTGGATGCAGGTATTTCGGGGTACTGGAATTTAGAAAGGGTCCTGGAGACCATGGATCTGAGACCACTCGCGGACAAATCCCTGATAAAACTATCCAACGGGGAGACACGCCGATTGGCAATAGCCGCCGCATTGCTAAAAAACCCGCTTTTATTCCTAATGGACCGTCCCCTTACGGGCTTGGATCAGGAAACCCGTATGAAATTTGATGCTATATTGAAAATCATCATTGATTCAGGAATTCAGGTGGTTATGACTACATCCATAGGAGAAATCCCGAGTTCCATCACCCATGTGGGGCAGTTGAAACACGGGAAACTATTCCCCTTCTCCCAAAAAGAGCAGGCTGAGGTAGCCCCTGCTTCATCGCCGACGGCACCATCCATGAAGTTGATACCTTTATTGGAGAATTATCCTACAGTGCCATATAAGAAACTTATTCAAATGACAGGAGTGAGTATCTCCTATGGCGAAAAGATGCTATTGGACAACCTGAATTGGGAAGTAAAACCGGGAGAGAGGTGGGCACTAAAAGGTCATAACGGAGCTGGGAAATCTACGTTGGTCAGTCTGCTTTTAGGAGAAAATCCCCAAGCATATGCCAATGACTTTTCGCTATTTGACAGGAAAAGAGGCACGGGGGAAAGTATATGGGATATTAAGCATCCTGTGGGATTTGTTTCTCCCGAATTGGGAAGGTATTTTCCCAAAAACCAAACCTGTCTCAAAATTGTCCTCTCCGGTCTTTTTGATACCGTTGGGTTATTTCGAAAAATTACTGAGGCTGAGGAAGTGCTAGCCAAAACATGGCTAAGTGCGCTGGAAATACCCCATATTGCCGCCTTAAGACTGGCACAGGTATCCTTGGAAGAGCAACGTTTCTGCCTGCTTGCCCGGGCGTTAATCAAAAGACCGGCCCTATTGATCCTTGACGAAGCAGCTCAGGGAATGGATGATGACCAACGGCAACGTTTTAGGCAGATCGTGGATTTTGTTTGTGACCATACACCCATAGGTTTAGTTTATGTAAGCCATTATGCTGATGATATCCCTATGGCGGTGGATAAGGAAATCCATTTAGTACAGGGAAAGCGGATAAGCTAAATTGCCCACATACATTCTATTCAACTATAAACAAAATCACCAATGACTATAGCAGAAGCACAGCAGCAGGTAGACAAATGGATTCAAACAACTGGTGTCCGGTATTTCAATGAATTGACGAATATGGCCATCCTCACCGAAGAAGTCGGCGAAGTGGCCCGCATCATGTCCCGTAAATATGGGGAGCAGTCTTTCAAAGAAAGCGACAAAGACAAGGACTTGGCCGATGAAATGGCGGATGTACTCTGGGTGTTAATTTGTCTGGCTAATCAAACTGGGGTTGATCTTACGGACGCCTTGGAGAAGAATTTTAAAAAGAAGAATATTCGGGACAAGGACCGACATAAAAACAACGAAAAACTCCGTTGAAATGTTACTGGCAGCTAATCTCTGGAGTAGCTATGAATAACCTGATGAACAAAGCCCAATTTTTTGATAACGGAAGGATTTACCACAAATGGATAAATGTCCTTGGAACCCATACTTCGGTTTAAGCTGTTGAGCGCGATAGACAAAGGCATCCACATGGCGATTATCTTATTGAAATTTTTACAGAAATAGGCATTTTCATCCACATCGCTGCTAAGATACTCTCCAGATTGTTGCATCCTGGGGGCGATTTTTGTTCCAAAACTGTAGGCAGTCTCCAGTGTATCTACAATATGGAGGTAGTGGGCCCAAGTTTCCGCCCAATCTTCCCATGGATGCATAGTGGCGTAGGAGCTAATAAAATTGATTTTCCAATCCGCAGGGGCACCATTTTGATAATGATTTTCCAAGGCTGTTTGGTAGCTTTCCCGCTCATCTCCGAATAGTTCTCTGAATTCTGCCAAGTAATCTGATTGCATAATAAGGCGTTCCCAATAATAGTGTCCGACCTCATGCCTGAGATGACCCAGCACGGTCCGGTAAACTTCTTCCATTTCTTTTTTGGCCATTTCCCGTTCCACGTCGTTGGCTTCCGCAATATTCATCGTAATCACTCCATCGGCATGGCCTGTCAGAACCCGGCTGCCGGGAGGCATATGATCGTCCGATTTGAAATTAAAAATCAATCCCTTATCCCAATCTTGGGATTTGCTGATCAGGGGAAGCTCCCACCTCAGGATGGCATAGACCAACCTGTGTTTAGCCTGTTCGATAACCTTCCACCGCTCCCGGTACTCGGCTTTGGAAAGATTGGGAATGATGCCGTTAAGCTGACATGCCGGGCAAAACGGATTGCTTTGATCTGCTGGAATCAACCAGTTGCATACATCGTGGGAATAGTTGGAGCAAAAGTTTAGGGAAATGGCATAGGCATGACTGATAAAACTCCCCTCATTTGGGACCTTTAGTGCCAACATTTCCATCTTCTCAGGAAAAAAGCCCAATGTCGAGCCGCAACTGTTGCAATATGCGCTGTCAAAATATACCGGATGATTGCAATGATCGCATTTGAATAGTTGCATGGGAAAGGGATTATGATGGGGCTTAAAGCTCCGGATTTTGAAGGTATTTTTTATTTACCAAACAACGTGCCTTGTTCGATAAATAATTCTCATGGGTTATTAAATAAAGGAAAAAAATAAATGGGTGCTAATGGGGATTTTAGTTGGTTGCCACCATCAGTTCTTGCTTTAAAAAATCTCTAAAAATCCGGATCCTTTCCGAATCGTGGAATTTCAATGCGGTAACAGAAAACTGATATGCAGCGATGGGATTGCCCTCATTGAAATACCGAATAGATTGATTAAAGTATTGCAAGCCCAACAGGTTTTGAAGGCTGATCGACCGGTAGACAGCTGGTAATTCAACCGTAAACTCATTTACTGCCCCATCCCACAAAGCTTTATTTCCAAGCTCTTCATTATAGGTATTTATATACTGTTCCATTCGAACTGGATCGGCAATAAAACCATAGTGAGGGTCGGTCACTTCTAAAAGCAAGCGGCGTTCCTTCACATCTACTTGCAAAAAAACATGATATGATGTTTCTATAACCTCGTATGAGAACCCAAAATGATCTAGAAGCGCAGCCAAAATTAACGAACCGCTGACACAGTCGTACAGCCCATCGGTCAAGGCATCTCTCTCTAAGGTAAATTGCCTGTATTGATGAAATAACTGCTGATGCGAACGGTAAAAAATGGACCTTACCATTCTTTCAGATTCGCCAAAGCGATCAAAATCGTTTTCTAATTTCCGGTATAAAGCTTCAAACGAATCACTTTCTGCTAGCCAAGTCTGAACTAGAGGCAGGTTAGTTTTTCGTGATTTGAATTTCAAAAGATTATCATCATTCCCCTCACCCGCAGCCAACAGATCCGGTACAAAATACAACCCTATCAAAAGAAAAAACCATCGCATCTTTTCTATATTAATCTAATGTTAACTAAAGTTAACAATTTAGTAATATAGAAACAAAAAAATATCCCTTCTGTTTCGAAAGGATATTTTTTTATGTGAGGTAAGCGCTATTTAAAACGAATAAGAGAAATTAAAATTGATCAATGTTCCCGGGTTTAGGCTGGAAAAAATCTGATCTTTGGCTTGAAAAGATCGAAACACTTCCTGGCGGGATTGATTTAGTAAATTCTGAACATTTAATCCGGCTTTTAACCGTTCTTCTATGCCAAAAGTCTTATTGATACTAAGATTAACAGCATGAAAAGGGACTGTATAGGTATCTGTGCGGTTGCCAAAACCAATATAATTTAGGGTAGCTCCTTGCACATTGTAAAAGATCCCTGCTTCTAAGCCCGAAACAAAGTTATTGTAGGCAATGCCTGAATTGATAATGTAAGGCGCCTGCCCAGCCATATCACGTTTCGATGAAATCTCTTGACCTTCTCGGGCCGTCAGTTGTCGGGACCTCAATTCGGACGCAGACATTTGAATATTAGATTCGGTAATAGTACCATTAAAAGTGAAAAACAAGTTTTCCATTTTGGGTGTAATAAAGGACAGAGATTTTCTAAGTTCAAGTTCCAATCCCGCAACGGTTCCATTTCCAACGTTTCTAGGCTGAAAGGCACCTGGATCGGAAAGAAACTGCACCATCTCAATCGGCTTATCAAAGGTTTTGTAGAAAGCACTTACAGAAAACAACTGCCCTGAAGGAAGAAATTTTTCCCATCTTAAATCAAAGTTGTTGATCCGGGTAGCTTCAAGTTGCCCATCCCACAATACTTCGGTTCCTCCCTGGGTAGTTTCTGTGAACAATCCACCGACAAAGGTTCTTCCGGTGATCGGATCGAGTATTTCTGCAAAAGACATTTCCTTAAAGGACGGTCGTGCAATAGTCCTGGACATCGAAAAACGGATATTCTGGTTTTCCCTAATACTATTGATTAGGTTGATAGTAGGGAAAAGGTCCAAATCGTCCAGAACTTTTTCGTTTGCAAAAACTATGGTCTGAGTCTGGTTAGATCCAGTATAAAATTGATCGTATTTCTCTGCCCGCAGCCCGACGATTGCTTTCAACTTATTGATCGGAGAAAACTCGCTGTGGACGTATATCCCGAGATTAGTCAGGTTTGCTTGAAAACTGTTTGGGTTGTTCGGAATAAACAAGGGATTATATCTCACACCGTTTCGGTTTGATTCCGAAAACAGGTTTTCTTCCCGAAGGACTTCGTTTGGATCTCCAGCAAAGGTTGTATTTCCGGTAGAAAACTGAAAATCCTGAATATTAAAGTCCCGTTCCTTATATACATAAGAGGAGCCGAACCGCAATTTAGCTGTCTTTCCAAATAGTTGATGATTGTTGGTTAAATCTAGTTTTCCCACAAGGTTTTGTTCGTTCAGCGATCTCCAGATACGTTGTGGCAATCCCACCTCAGAGGAAATTGTTTGGTTAGGTCTTCGGAAGCGCAACACCCGCACATCCGGATCCTCTATAGTAGATAGCGTAGGGGACACTTTCCAGTTTACTTCCCAATCCCCTCCCTTCAAGAAATGGAAGCCACTTAACATTAAGTTGGTCAAGGACCGTTGGCTGTATTCAATGTTGTATTGATCCGCTTCAAACACTGCTCCCAAATTGGTATTCTCAAAATCAAATATACCTACCTTGGACTCTCCGTTTTGCAAACGTATCAGGTTTAACTTGTACTTGGACAAATTCGTCTTGTAAGCCAATCCAAACAAACCACCCATCAAAACGTTATTTACACCAAAACTTCCCCTGGATCTTTCCAAAGGTTCTAATTCGGTTTGATTGTTTTCTCTGGGTTTGGCGTAAAGATTGTATTCTGCATCCTGAAAGTACTCGGAGTCATTCTTGTAGGTAAGGGCAAAGTTGTAGCCCAATTTGTTGCTTCCCAAGGACAACTGGTTTCCCAGTGAAAAACCAAACCCTACGTTCATCAAGTTTTGATCCCTTCTTCCTCCAAATTCGGGATTGAAGCCTCTTAGAATTCGCTGATAAACTTGGCCCCTTTCTCCGCCAGGACTTCCCACTACTTCAGGAAATTGGGGAATATCTGATATTCCGTTAGTTGGTATCTGCCGATATCCATTATCGAATCCAAGAAAATCTGTTGAACTGGTACCAGCACGCAAAAAATTACTGTTAAAATGCATAGAAGGGTTGTAACCACCACTTAACGAAATCCGCATTGTTTTTTCTTCAGGGAAATCTTTGGTTTCAATATCCACTACTCCCCCTGTAAAATCTGCCGAAAGATCGCTGGTGAAGGATTTGGAAACAATGATGTTATCAATGATGTTGGTAGGAAATATATCCATTTGGATGGTGTTCCGATCTGGATCCAACCCCGGTATATCCACTCCGTTAAGTACGGTCTTGGTATATCTGTCTCCAAGACCCCGAATATACACATACTTTCCTCCTTCAATAGAAACGCCAGTAACCCGCTTGATGGCAGATGCCGCATCCCCGTCTCCGATTTGCCGAAATGCCGAGGAGGATATTCCATCCATCAACTGGGCTGCATTTCTTTTAACACTCATCAAGGCTGCTTCGGTAGTTCGAATGGCATCAGCAGAAATAATGACGGTTTCCAAGTCAGAGGTAAATTCACTCATTTTCAGATTACCGATGACAGTGACTTCTCCCGCCAAAACGGAAATTCCTTCCAAGACAAGTGAATTGTAAGAGATGAACGAGGCCTCAAGTTTGTAGAGCCCAGGAGAAAGTTGGAGTTCAAAATCTCCGTCAAAATCCGTAACTGCTCCCATCTGTGAACCGACAACGGAAACTGCTACTCCAAATAGGGGTTCGCCTGTCCCTTCGTCATATATGGTGCCTCGAATTATCCCATTTTGTGCCATAATATCGGTTGACACCAGTGCCAGCCCAAAGAATAGCCAGCTTAAGATTATCTTTTTCATTGAATTAATTAAGTTAGAAATACAGCGATTTGTTGAAAAAGTAAAGAAAGAGATGGGTCAACCCCATCTCTTTCGAAAAATGAATTAGTAGCAATCAATATTATAAATCATCCAATTCTCCGGAAACCGCAGCCCAAGACCAGCCTGCGAACGCTGTCTTATCAGCTCCTACCGTGTTCGCACCTAGTGCTACTTCGCTTGCGTGTGCATGAGTTCCGTTTCGGAAAACATCCATAAGCGAAACACCTTCGGCAAGTGTAATCTCCAAATTATTAAAATTCAAAATCCCATTTTGGAAGTTCGCAAGGCTTAATTCCCCACTAATCGAGAGGTCTCCCCTTCCTTCTGTATCGTCAGGATTGGTAAAGCCAAAAAAGTAAATGTTTTGAAAAGTACCTCTGGCGCCATCTCTGAAGTCGCCCAATTCTGAAGCTGGATTACCTCTTACTGTTCCATTTGTAAGTGTATGGGCAGCATTCATAGATCCCTCCGGTCCGTCAATTTCCAAAGCATGGTCCGTATTGGGACCGCAAAGGATGATAAAATTGTCCATAGTTCCAGACCAAGCTTGATCAGTATCAAGTGCATCATCACCAGAATTCCACACGACCGCATTTTTCACGCTGACAGTACCACCAAACCACTCAATTCCATCGTCCTGATTGGCAATTACTTCGATATTTTCAATGATTGTGCCTGATCCAACACCTCCAAGAGTAAGTCCGTTGATCTCGTTACCTTCGCCTATATTGGCTCCTCCATGCCTGATAGAAATGAACTTCAATACTCCTGAGTCGTCTGCCGGATCGCTTCCGCCATAAAGGCCATTGGTATCGGATGGTGGAATACCTTCAATTTGTACTTCACTTACATCCCCAGCAAATGAACTTGGAGCATTACCTAATACGATTAGACCTCCCCAAAGGCCATCCAAATCCGGATCTAAATTTGGGCTTGCGATCATACCGGGCTCAATCTCGTCAGCCACCGAGGTGAAAATTATCGGTTGTGTTTCCGTGCCTTCGGCATTGATTTTAGCTCCTCTCGCGATTACAAGAACAGTAGCGTTGGCACCTGAACCTGCTTCTCCTTTGACAATTACACCAGGCTGAATTGTCAAAGTGGCATTATTCGTAACTGAAATCCTTCCACCTAGGATATAGGTCATTCCGGTTTCCCAGGTTTGGTCTTCGGTGATATTTCCGTCTATTCGAATCATCGTAGCAGCCGCACCTACTGTAAGCACATGCGTTACCATTTGGCTATCTCCATTGCTGTCGGAAGCTATAAATTCGAACACAATATTGCTGTTGGCGTCAGCTTCAGTAGAGGTGTAAGAAAACTCATGGCTGGCAGAGGTCTCACCATTGAAACTAATTGTTTCTAATATAGTTCCATCTTTCCGGATTACAAGGGATGCCAGGCCGTCGGCGGCGCTGAGGGATGCTGTAACTGGACCTACAGCCTCACCTGCTTGAATAATAGCAGTAGCAGGTATACCGCTAATGGAAACAATATTGTTAGGTTGTTCATCTTCGCTACAAGCGACCAGTAGGAGAGAGGCCACCATAACTGACATCATTACTTTGAAAATTCTGTTCATAATTAGGGTATGATTTAGTAAGTCGTATTTTTTACTTCCGCAAAATTGACTTAAATAATCATAGCCCCATTAAAATTGAAATTATCAAATAATAAAATTTAATTTCGAAAATTAATCATTAGTTAACATTAATTTTAAAAACTGTTATTAAGTCCTAAAAATCCATATTTCTTGTTAACACTAACTTCAAAAGCTGACAACCTAATCGGAAAATTGAACAGGACCGCAATGTAAATTATGACCAGTCAAACCATGACTGGATCTATGCGTTGGAGTAAATAACCAGCAACTCTCTAAATTAAGAATTTTCATGCTCGTTTTTAGCCTACAGCTACTTTCGGATTTAATTCTATTTTCAAAAATTTCCCAGTATAGCTTACCTTACTTGCGGCGACCTGTTCGGGGGTGCCTTTGGCGATAATTTCGCCTCCTTTTTCACCTCCCTCAGGTCCAATGTCCAATATATAATCCGCCACCTTGATCACGTCCAGATTGTGTTCAATGATCAGCACGGTGTTCCCTTTTGCCACCAGTTTATTCAGCACTTCCAAAAGATGCTCTATATCCTGGAAATGCAGGCCAGTGGTGGGTTCATCCAAAATGTAAAAGGTCTTACCTGTGTCTTTTTTGGAAAGTTCCGTTGCCAGTTTTACACGCTGTGCTTCCCCACCTGATAGTGTGGTGGCATGTTGCCCCAAGGTGATATATCCCAGACCTACCTCAAATAGTGTCTGAATTTTTCTGAGTATTTTCGGTTGGTTTTCGAAGAATTCCACCGCCTGCTCCACTGTCATGTCGAGCACATCTGAGATAGACTTTCCTTTAAAGCGAACCTCGAGCGTCTCCCTGTTGTAGCGCTTTCCTTTGCAGGTTTCGCAGGGAATATGTACATCCGGTAAAAAGTCCATTTCTATCAACTTCATTCCCGCTCCTTCGCAGTCCTCACAGCGGCCTCCCTTTACATTAAAAGAAAAACGACCCGGCTTATAGCCACGGATTTTGGCCTCTGGAAGTTCCGTAAATAATGCCCTGATATCTGTAAATGCACCTGTATAGGTAGCTGGATTTGAGCGGGGAGTTCTACCTATAGGCGATTGGTCGACTTCGATGACCTTGTCCAAAAATTCCAATCCGACAATACTCTTGTGAGGTAGGGGTTCTTTTTTTGAATTATAGAAAAACTGATTGAGCAACGGATACAGTGTCTCATGGATCAGGGAACTCTTGCCTGAACCGGATACTCCCGTCACACATATCATTGTGCCCAAAGGGAATTCTGCAGTAACATTTTTTAAATTGTGACCGCAAGCACCCTTTAAAATGAGTTTATTTCCATTGCCTTTTCTTCGCTCAGCCGGAATTTCTATCTGCTTTATACCATTGAGGTATTGAGCGGTTAAGCTGTTAAGCTGCAAAATCTCCGCAGGAGTACCACTGGCGACGATTTGCCCTCCGTGTCTTCCGGCACCTGGTCCAATATCTATCACAAAGTCGGAATCCATCATCATGTCCTTGTCATGCTCGACGACAATTACAGAGTTGCCCAAATCCCGCAATTCTTGCAGTGCTTTGATCAACTTGACGTTGTCACGCTGGTGAAGTCCAATACTGGGTTCATCCAAAATATATAGTACACCTACTAGTTGCGTCCCTATTTGTGTCGCCAAGCGGATTCGCTGGGCCTCTCCTCCGGAGAGTGTTCGCAACGGCCTGTCCAGCGTAAGATAACTCAATCCTATATCAAGTAAAAATCCAATCCGCTTTCGGATCTCCTTCAGTACTTCAGTGCCGATGAGGCGCTGCTTCTCAGTCATGCGGGACTCAATGTCCTCAAACCATTCTGCCAATTGCTGAATTCCCATTTGGGCCAATTCTCCGATATGGGTATCTGCAATCTTGATATGGAGTGCTTCTTTTTTTAGCCGATATCCCCCACAGTCCGGACAGGTACGGGAGGTGGTATAATCAGACACCCATTTCTGAATCTTGTCCGATCCTCCCTCCTGCTGCTTTTGTAGAAAGTTGATGATACCTTCAAAGGTTGTATTCCACTGTGTACCGGGGTATTTGACTGAATCCACAGCCACCTCTACCTTATCGCCAAAAAGCAATATTTGAATAACATCGTTGCTGAGGTTTTTGATGGGGGTGGAAATGCTGGCTTTATGATGCTTTAGAATGGCATCAATTTTCTTGAAAATCCATATATCCCGGAATTCACCCAGGGGTGCTATTCCGCCACGGCTGACGCTTAAATTCGGGTCCGGTATGATATTTTCCTTGGTAATTTCTTCAATGACTCCCAACCCATTACATGTGGGGCACGCTCCATACGGACTGTTGAAGGAAAATGTATTTGGGGCAGGTTCATCATAGCTGAGTCCCGTCGTTGGGTCCATCAGGTATTTGGAGAAGTGGGACACCTCTCCCTGCTCATCCCGCAACATGATGATTCCTTTTCCCAATTGAAGGGCGGTTTTAAGTGATTGCACAATGCGGTATCGGTCCCCTTCTTCCGCTACGATTCTGTCTACGACAATTTCTATATCGTGGATTTTGTACCGATCCAGTTGCATTTTGGGTACCACATCCATCACGACACCATCTACCCTGACTTTGGAATAGCCCATTTTTCGGATCTGCTCAAACAGTTCCCTGTAATGGCCCTTTCTGCCCTTTACTACCGGGGCTAACAGATAAATCTTTTTCCCGGCAAACTGCTGAAACAATTGTTCAATAATCTGGTCCTCAGTCTGCCGCACCATCCGTTCTCCGGATAGGTATGAATAAGCCTCCCCAGCCCTGGCAAAAAGGAGACGCATAAAATCATAAATTTCGGTAACTGTTCCCACGGTGGACCGGGGATTCTTGGAAGTCGTTTTTTGCTCGATGGAAATTACTGGAGACAGCCCGTTGATCTTGTCCACATCAGGCCGCTCCATACCTCCCAAAAATGACCGGGCATACGCCGAGAAGCTCTCCATATATCGCCGCTGCCCTTCGGCATATATGGTGTCAAAGGCGAGAGAACTCTTGCCGCTGCCACTGATTCCGGTGATAACGACGAGTTTATTCCTCGGTATGGTAATATCTATATTTTTGAGATTGTGCTCCCTAGCCCCAAAAATCTCTATAATTTCTTGAGCACTTTGATTCATATCAGTCATAATTGGCTTACTCTTCCCCCTTCGAAAAGGCAATTTCGCAAAATTAGAGAATTATAGGGGAATACCCCAGTAACCATAGAAAAACATCCAGGTGGTTGATTTGGTTTGACAGAAAGAAAATGATTTAATTACTTTTCGCTTTTTCCCGCATTTCCTCCTCGGTTTCACCGGTGATGGTAGACTTGAGTCCGCTGAGTAAGAGTTGAAACCAATAATGAAAAATGAATTTTGTCTTATCCCTTTGCTTGTATACAGGGCCTTTTATTAGTTCCCCCCTATTATTCGGGTTTTGGGATTTTATTACCAGCTTATTGGCGAGAAAAGCACCTAATCTTCGGAAAATATTCTGGTTATGTTCAAAGTTTTTATCTAGTATCTCTATTTCCAGGTTTTCATATTTGGCAATTACTTCTCCTGTTCCATCAAAATCATTGGCCGTAATGTTAAAAAAGACTTCATTGATCTTCCCCTGCTTGAGTGCCACTTGTGTAGCAGGTTCTATCATTTGATTGACTAGGGTGAGATCCATAGGCCCTATGTTGCCCCTAAGGGTAAATTTCCCGTCTGGGTCGGTTACGAAATAGGCTGCATCCAGTGAGATTTTGCCCGTTCCCATAAATAGTCCTTCGGCCTTTACTTTTAATTCGTCATTTTCGGCCAACTTTTCTTCAAAGTTGGTAAATTTTGTAATGGTGGCATTTATTTGTTCTATAAAAATTGACCCTGCGCGCGGCGCGTCATTGTCCGGCCTTTCCTCATATATTACTTTCATCTCCTCCACTGTAATGGTATCGATCAAGATCCTGGTGGGAAGACCGTCTATTATTTCATGTATCATTTTTGGTCGGTTTTCCGTATCATCTGGCATTCGCTTATCCCGAAACACCTCCAGGTCGAGCCCTTTGACCAGCACGTGTTCAGCTTCGATCACCCCTGCCTGAAAATACTCTTGAAAATCCATGCCCATCACTTCAAGCTTTCCCTGATGAACTTCCATCCAATTTGTTTCCACGCTGAATTGCCGGATATATTCGTATTTGCCAAGTTTATTCTTAAACACCACATTTTCAACAGACAATTTCTCGTCATTAGTATCAAAAGCAAGGTTCTCTGCTGTAATAGAATTTCTGTAAGCATTAAAATGAATCGCAGCCTCTGCCATATAACCTTGAATCTGATCGATTTTAAACAATCCATCCGGATCATCAAGCATTTCCTTACTTAGTTCAAAATTATCCGCAAAGACAAAAAGGTCTATCATGGACAATCGGGTCGAATCTGTGTAGCTGTCTTTGTTGTTAAAAGAAAGTTGGTTCATACGGACATGTTTGACAGCAATCAAGTTATAGTCTTTCCCTTCCTCTTTCGTTTGTGCATCTTGCGTAAGGTCAAGTGAATCAAGTGGTGGTGTAATACTCTCCAGCGTCATATTTTCCAGATAGGCAGTATCCAGCCGGATAGTATTGGAAAATAGAAAGTCAGTCCATAAAAAACCTGTCAGATTAGCTTCCTTTACGGAAAGCCGAAACCTTATTTTGTCTTTTCGGCTAATTGCTTCACCAGGGGTAATTTCCACATCCTTCAACCTTAAAAATGTTCCCGTAAAATCGTAATCAAGAGAGATGTCACCGAAATGAACCTCATGACCCGCAAATTCGCCAGTGCGTGTTATCATGTCACTGACTATTTGCTCCGCATTTCTGTTTAAATAGATATTTACCAAAGAGGGCAAACTCAAATAAAGAATACCTACAAGTATTAGAAGAATTAAAAATATGCGTAAAATTTTCTTTGGCATCGGCAAAACTGAAAATTGATTTCCGTAGAGTATAATATCTCTATCAATATACAGCTAATTTATACTTAATGTTCGGATATTTAAAAAAATAAACGTCTTACGGCTACGATATTGATTAAATATTTAAACAATATAGGCATTTTTTCCATACATGTTCATGAGTCATACCGGCAGAAGAATCGTATAACTCTTTCCTCGCGCAACAACTAGTTTATCACTTCTAAGCCACGGATTATTTAGCTTTAATTCCTTATAATTGCTTCCGTGTTGTATGGCCCAAGTAGCCAAGCTGGGGATAGAGGTATCCACTACATGCTCGCGAAGTAATGGCAACTGGTACAGATCGCTGGCTTGGAGTTCAAACCCATATTTCAACGGATGTTCAAATAGCTCCTTAAATGCCAGGGCCCGAAACATATACCGGCTGGTTTCTTCGTTGAGGTATAAATCGTAATAGTTGGGAACTTGTTGATCATTAATCCTACGTGTGAGGCCGGCTATGCCAATGTTGTAGCTAGCTGCCACCGAGGTCCAGTTTCCGAATTTGCCATACGCCGAGCGGAGGTATTTGCAGGCCGCTAAGGTTGCTTTCTCCCAATGATACCTTTCATCCACATCATTACTTACCTCTAAGCCAAAATCTTTGGCAGTGCCTGGCATAAATTGCCAAAAACCTCTTGCACCTGCAGGCGAGACGACATTGAGCAGGCCTGATTCAATCAACGCTATGTATTTGAAGTCACCAGGAATTCCGTTCTCTTCAAGCATTTTCTCGATAGTTGGAAAATACTTGCCGGCACGCTTCATCATCAGCAGCGCATTGGATTCCCAATAGGCATTTACATATATTTCCCTTTCAAGCCGCTCCATGACATCAGGTTGATGCAAGGGTACAGGTTCTCCTGCAAATTCAAGCTTCTCCGGTATTTCAAATATTTTAACCCTATGCGGAGTTGGCTCTTGGGCTTGCCCAATAAATGCTTGCTCCCTTTCATCGGGATTCAGCGTGAAAGGTGGGGGCGAATAAATATCCCTATTCCAGAGATAAACTATAGCTAGGAATAGAAAGCCAATCAAGGCATATAGGATTTTAGAGTGGTCTTTTGGCATATTTTTAAAAATTTGGAGTCAATATGTAATTAGTGTAAAAATTATCAATTACTTCGACAGCCTCTGAGGCCGCATCGACCACAGCAAATATATTAAGATCTTCAGGGTTAATGTTGCGATGCTCTTCCAACACAGTTTGCGTAATCCAATCCATCAATCCGGACCAATATTTCTTTCCCACCAATACGACGGGGAATCTTCCGATTTTATTTGTTTGGATGAGCGTCATGGTCTCAAAAAGTTCATCTAGTGTCCCCAATCCTCCCGGCATGACGACAAATCCCTGGGCATATTTGACAAGCATTACTTTTCGCACAAAAAAATAATCAAAATTGATCAATGTATCTGTATCTACATATACATTGTTGAACTGTTCAAACGGAAGTCGGATATTTAACCCCACTGATTTACCCCTTTCTGACCGCGCACCTTTATTGCCAGCTTCCATTATTCCGGGTCCCCCTCCTGTAATGACTCCGTACCCATGTCTCGCTAGTTGGGCTGCAATTTCTTCCGCAATTTTATAGTAGCTGTTATCCTCCAGGGTTCTCGCCGAACCAAAAATAGAAACACAGGGACCTATCTTTGCCAATTTTTCAAATCCTTCTACAAACTCTGATATCACTTTGAATAGTACCAATGAATCAGCACTTTTAATTTCTGACCAATCTTTCTCAATAAATGCTTTCCTTACCCGCTCGTCTTCTTCCATTGCTGTTAAAATTAAAAAACTCCGTAAAGATGAAAAATTAATCTCTGAATATTATATCGATAAGGGAAATATGGTTGAAATATAGTGGATATACGGACTACGGCCGAAATAGTGCTGAATGGATATTTGTTCTATTGGATATTTCCCAAATATCATTTGTACCAACCCCAAATGGGGTTGAACTCCTCAATAGCCATGGCTGGAACCCGTCGTGGATTTGTTTTGGCAGCGGCAAGAATTGGATTCCATCAACCTACCTGGAGGCCTTGCTGCACCAGATTTGAATATCAGAGTTTCAAGACCATAACCTATAATTTAAATGGCAAGGCATACACCCGACTGCCAGTCAATTTATAATACGCATTGGCCAAGGCCGGTGCCAATGGTGGTACGGGAGGTTCCCCGACCCCTGTAGGTTTTCTGCTGCTCTCTATGATATGTACATTGATCTTTTTGGGCGATTTGGGCATGCGAACCAATTGGTAGCCGTCAAAGTTGTTTTGCTCCACTTTTCCGTCCTTCAGGGTGATGGCGGAGGTATTGGCTAGACTGGTACCAAAGATGGCACCCCCTTCAAACTGTGACCGCACCCGGTCCGTATTCACAGCTATGCCGCAGTCCACGGCATAATGGACTACAGGAATGATAATTTTACCACTACTGTCTCTGGTTAATTCAACGACACAGGCCACATAGGTTAAGAAGCTTTTGTGGACAGCAAAACCCATGGCACTTCCGGCAGGTAACGTTTTCCCCCAGCCGGATTCCTGTGCTACTTTGTTTATGACATTTTTTAACCGCGCGGTTTCCCAAGGGAAATCTTCCAAGCTTTCCCCATAGTTGCCAAAATCACCTTTGATCTCTCCCGAAAAATCCAATTTTTTGTCATCGGCAAGCATATCAAGAGCAAATTGTACCGGATCCTTTCCGACGGCCTCCGCAACCTCATCCATCATGCAACAAGTGGCAAATGCATGCTGTATATTACTTACAGAGCGCAACCATCCGATCCGGGTATGCGCTTTTGACTCATGTGTTTCTATGCGGATATGGGGGACTTCGTAAGGGAAGTCGATACAACCCAAACCCAATTCCCCATCCGAAGGATGCAGTTCGTTGGCATCGGAAGTGGCACCTATGGCCGGAAACACAGTATGATGATTCCAACCTGTCAAATTTTTGTTCGAATCGATAGTCGCCCGAATGCGTTGTATGCTATGGGAATGGAAAAAATCATGATGTAAATCATCCTCCCGAGTCCATTGGACCCGGATCGGAATGCCGGTCTCCTTTGCAAGAAGCGCTGCTTCCACGACATAATCCGGCTTCGACTTTCGGCCAAAACCACCGCCCAGCAAGGTGACATTAACCCGAACATCATCTGCGGACAGTCCGCAAGCCTCGGCAACGGAATCCCGTGCCCACTGTGGATGCTGTGTAGGTGCCCAAACCTCCATTTTTCCATCTTTGAACTGGGCGATCGCCGCAGGAGGCTCTATAGTACCGTGGGCATAAAAGGGTGCCTCATATGTTCGATCTATTACCTGAGCCGCACCTTGCCTTGCCTGATTAAAATCACCCTTTTCCCGGCGAACCATTCCTTCTTCTAGGGTGCTTTGCTTCATGCTTTCCAGTTGGGCCTTGGAATCATAGGAGGTATTATCGCCTAGATTCCATGTGATGTCCAGGACCTCCCTGCCCTTGATAGCTGCCCAAGTGTGGTCCGCAATTACGGCCAATCCTTCCAAAGCTTTGTTTAGACCGGGAGGATTGCCGGATCCATTTATTTTTACTACCTGCTGTACCCCCGGAATAGCGAGTGCAGCATCTGCTTTATAATCGGTAAGCGTAGCACCTACCACTGGGGTACGTTGGATAACGGCTACCTTCATGCCGGGAAGGTTAACATCCGCGCCAAAAACCGCCTTTCCCGTAACAAAATCCTTTAGGTCAATAATTGGCGTGTCCTTGCCGACCAATTTATAGGCGGAGAAATCTTTTAGCTCCAAGGTATCTTGATCTGGAAGTTCAAGCTTCTGGGCTGCTGAGGCCAACTCGCCAAATGTTAGGGATTTGCCGCTTTCGGAATGGGTAATTGTACTGTTTTCAGCCGTGCAGGTAGACGCATCTACATCCCATTCTTGGGCTGCGGCTTTAATCAACAAGTGCCTAGCCGTTGCTCCTGCTTTTCTCATGGGTTCGTAAAACATCCGGACGGAAAAGGATCCGTCTGTATTTTGGTTGCCGTACTTGGATTCGTCTCCTTCTGCCTGAACAACCTTGACCTGACTCCAATCGGCGCCCATTTCGTCAGCTACGATCATGGGCAGGGAAGTACGGATGCCCTGACCCATTTCTGATCGATGGGCGATTATAGTGACGGTATTGTCAGGGGTAATACTAAGATAAACATTCGGCGAAAAAGTTTGAGATTGATCCTTGGAGGTACATTGAAAACTTACCCCAAGAAGCAACCCCCCTCCGGCAAGGGAGCCTATTTTAAGAAAGTCCCGTCTTGAAGGTATAAAAACCTTGCTTGTGTTTTCTACGGATTGTCTTTTCAGAAATGGAAATGAAGGTATCATGGTGGTGTGGAATTAAAGCGAAAAGATTACTTAGCTGCGGTGAGGATGGCTTCTTTAATGCGGTTGTAGGTGCCGCAACGACACAGGTTACCAGCCATGGCCTGTTCAATTTCTTCCTCGGAGGGTTTTGGGTTGCTATTTAGCAAGGCGGCTGCATTCATTATCTGTCCAGTCTGGCAATAGCCACATTGGGGGACAATATGCTCAATCCAGGCTTTTTGAAGGGGATGATCCCCGTTTTCTGATAGCCCTTCTATGGTAGTGACGGCATCCTCACCCACAGCCGAAATTGGCAAGGTGCAGGATCTCACCGCACTGTCTCCCAACAACACGGTACAGGCTCCGCAAAGTGCTTGACCGCAGCCAAATTTTGTTCCCTTCATGTCTAACAGGTCCCGAAGCACCCAAAGGAGGGGCATATCTTCAGTAGCTTCTACCTGTTGTTGCTGTCCATTGATCGTAAGTGAATATGTTGCCATAGAGGTGTAGGTGGTTTTGTATTTCCTAAATATAAATAATTTAGGGGAGTGAAGGTATTACATTTAAAAAGTTTTGATAAAAAAATTTTTCCTTCTTAGAAAAAGATTATTTAATAAAGAAAACAAAATATTTGATGATCAGGCCTTCGGTTATACTTTCGAAGGCCTGAATGAAGTTGATGGGAAAGAGTCTATCTGTTCATCACAATTTCATATACCCCGCCTTTGTCCAATCCCACAAAGATCCGTTCCTTGCCGGATTCGGACTTGACGATCAGATCGTGGATGCCGCCATAGGTGACCTGAGGAAAATTTTTCACTTCCCAGGTATCACCCTTATCAAGCGAATAAAAAAGCTCCAACGGCTGTGGCCCATCCGTTTTCTCCCACTTACCCGTAAATATCAGATTCGGATTTGCGGTACTAAATCCAATTCCAAAGAAGAAATGGGCTTCCTCATGGCGGTCGATTAATGTTTCCCATGTCTGGCCCTCATCAGTAGTCCGAGAAAGTTCCCCCTCCCAGCCTACGTAAATACTCTGCGGCGTTTGGGTGTCAAAGGCTACTTTTTTAACAGTCGTGGGATTGGGCACCAGGTCATTCCAGAAGTTGATTTCCTCTCCATTCCTGAGATGGATTAGGTACCCATTTTCGATGCCTCCCTGACCGCCGGCCCAGATGTCGTTTGGTTTGGCCGGGTTGATAAAGGATCGCATGCGGTTTGCAAACATTTCGAAATCTCCCCAAACAGGTTCCCAGGTAACTCCTTTGTCCGTCGATTTGGCAACAACCTGATAGCCGGTGCCGAGCAAGACCCCAGGTTGGGAGGAGTTCCATTCGAAGTGGAAAATGGGTTCCGGTATTTCCCCTCCAAAATTGTTATCCAAGGTTTCCCACGTTGCTCCGCCGTCCGTGCTGTGATACAATTCCGGTTCTGCGCCTATACTATTTTCGGCATCCCTGTAGGAAGCCAACATTTCGGTATCAGACAGCAAAGCGGCAGTGAGGATGTTTTTACCTTTTAGCCCAACGAGCTCCATGGGGGCTGCCGATGTGATGTCTGTCTTGTAGATTCCGTCCGCCGTAATAGCGAAAAGGTCATTTCCATTAAGCCTCAGTTCATTCACCCGAATATTGGACAGTCCCAAAGCTTTCAATTCAAAGTCATCAGCTTCCGGTAGTTGATCATCCGATTGACAGGAAAAGAGGGACAGCGTGAACAGGAATGCTGCGGCAAATCTCCCAAAGGAAGAAATAAAGTGGTATTTCATGGTTTTTTCTGGTTTGTTCAACTTGTATTTATGGACCTAAGACGAAGAAAAGGGAAAAAATGTGACATAAGTAGAGAAATTCTGTCCATTCTTCTTACAATTGTGAACATGGGGCTTCGCTTTTGAACTGCTAATATTTTTGTTTAGCTTTAAGTCTATTAGCCCACAATAATATGAAAACCATAGGCTTAATCGGAGGTATGTCCTGGGAGAGCTCCGCCCTGTATTATCAGATCCTGAATCAGAAGACCAAGGAAATCTTGGGAGGGGTGCATTCCAGTAAATGCTTACTGTATTCCGTGGACTTCGATAATATCTCCACGCTGCAACACGATGGAAACTGGAAATTCCTTGCCGTAAAAATGGTGCAGGCAGCCAAAAAGCTCGAAGCGGCAGGAGCACAGCTTATCGTACTTTGCACCAATACCATGCACAAAGTAGCTCCGGAAATCGAGCGCAATATTGGGGTTCCTTTTCTACATATCGTAGATGCCGTAGCCGAGCAGATCCAGAAAAAATCCATGACCAGGGTGGGATTGTTGGGTACACGGTTTACCATGGAGGAATCCTTTATAAAAGACCGCTACCGGGAGCATTTCGGGATCGATATCCTAATTCCTGCTTCTCATGAACGTGATTTGGTTCATGAGGTAATATATGGGGAGCTTGTCAAGGGTATTATTAATGAAAGTTCCAGACGAAGCTTTCTGCGCATTATAGACCGGCTTGTCCTTGAGGGAGCGACGGGCATTATTTTGGGCTGTACGGAGATTGAACTGTTGGTTCGACCTCTCGACACAGAAGTTCCCCTTTTTCAGACAACACGAATTCATGCCGAGAAGGCGGTGGAGGTGGCGTTGGGGGAGAGTACGTGAATTTTTGAACCATATAAGAAATATGAGAGCATATGAGGATAATAAAAATTCCCCAAATATGGACAAGAACAAATACATTTACATAATTGGACCGGAAGAAAAAAAGTTAAAAGAAGCCGTCCTATCTTTGGTAAACCTAGATTCAGATACTGAATTCACCAAGGGTATTGCCATTTACAAGTCGGATAAAAACGAATATGTTATCAATTTTCGAAATTCTCCGGATTTTGAGAGATTTAAGTATTTTGTTAATTATTTACATTATCCAGAGGTTAACTCTTATGAAGCCAAGGTATTTGGTTACTGGACAATTACCGAAAACGATAATCTTAAACAACATCTACATAAACGAGCATTGTTATATGTATCAGAAAATCATACCGAAGGTGACAATGTTTACGCATTATTTAAAGGAGCAGATAAACTGGCCAAACTTAGATTTGCAACTGGAAGAGAGTACCAAGAGCTTAAAGAAAAAGAGTTTGAGTTTGGTGAATCTGAAATTGATGAACCCATATTTCAGTTGATAGGAACGATTAATCCAACAGTAACTTCAAAGAAAAAATCCGGCTCAGGGTGTGCGGTAATGTTAACTTCAATTTTAGTTATTATCGTTCTAGTAACGTCTCTAAACGTATAAAACGATCCCAAACATCTGTTTGGACAAAATATCCCGGAAAAATACTCAATCTGCTACAATTTCCAACAAAAATATCCAGCGTTCGCTTGATACGACCAAGGAAATAGGTAGTTTGGAAACAGAAGCCCAAATCCGCTGTGGATATAGAAGTATTATAGGCAATGGAGTAGCTGGAGCAGTGAGAATATCAGTATTCGTGGCAATTAAAAAAGGTAAAATGAAAATAGAAGAAGTAAAAGAAAAGATAGTACCGGTACTGATTCGACATCGAATTAAACGGGCTGGGATATTCGGATCGGTAGCAACAGGAGATGCAACTGGCCAAAGTGACATTGATATTTTGGTCGAATTGGAGGACAAGATTAGTCTGCTGGAATTCGTAGGTATTAAATATGAATTGGAAGACCTTTTGGGTAAAAAGGTGGACCTAGTTGAATACAAGGCCATCAAACCAAGACTTCGAAGCGGGATTTTGTCAGAAGAAATCAGAATTTATGGCTAAGAAAAAGAAAAGGGACGAACTGGTTTTTTTCGAAGACATTTTGGAATGCATTGATAAGATTGAAAAATATGTCGGCAATTTAAGCGAAAGGGAATTTGAGGAAAATTCAGAAAAACAGGATGCGGTTATCCGACGGATGCGCAGTTACCACCTTTGCTCTGTGAAATATTTGAAATAACTAGTTTCGAATCAATTCATGTGGACTCTTTACCCGCAGGTGACGAATCCTCAGATAAAGAGATATCCCAATATGCAGACAAAAATGGTTTAATTGTGGTAAGAAAGGATTTAGATTTCTATTACACGCACATGATAGTCGGTGAACTAAAAAGACTCCTATTGATTACAACCGGAAATATTAAAAATAAAGATCTATTCAACATAATTAGAAACAACATCCCTACCCTTTAGAATCTTTTTGATGATTGTAATTTTGTTGAACGTAATAATGATGGACTAATAGGAGATGAAAATATTGAGCCGTAAAGGAAAGCCAGGCTAGAGCCATTTGGCATAAATTGAGGTTCAGATACCGCAGATTTTCGCTGATGCGTTTCTGCGTTCATCTGCCTAATCCGCGGGAACAAATTATCTGTTGATCGGTGTTATTCACAACAATCCAGTTTTACTTCATCTTCTTATATTTCCTGGAAAAAAATCGTTTCCAACAACCATTCGGCGTAATTTTACGTCAAATACCTGCATTGTTATAAAACACATCCAACTATGAAAAAAGCATTAATTCCCATAGGTATCATTGTCCTGATCGGGATATTCGTTTATACCAAATCCGTAGGCGTCTACAATACCTTCGTGCAATCCGAAGAAACCATCAACGGTCAATGGGCCGAAGTAGAAACACAATACCAAAGAAGAGCTGACCTGATTCCCAATCTGGTCAATACGGTAAAGGGCTATGCTGACTTCGAACAGGAGACCCTGACGGGAGTAATCGAAGCCCGCGCAAAAGCCACATCCATCACTTTACAAGCCGATGACCTTACTCCTGAAAATATGGCAAGATTCCAAGAGGCACAGGACCAATTGAGCGGATCGCTAAGCAGACTCCTTGTAGCAGTAGAACGATACCCGGACCTGAAAGCCAATCAAAACTTTCTGGAACTGCAAGCGCAACTTGAAGGCACGGAAAACAGAATTGCCGTAGCAAGACGGAATTTCAACCAATCCGTACAGGGTTACAATTCCAACCTTAGAACCTTCCCAAACAATATCTTTGCCGGTTGGTATGGATTTGAGACTAAGGGGTACTTCGAAGCTGCGTCAGGTTCCGAAACAGCGCCAACTGTAGAATTCTAAAAAACTTATCATGGCCGAAAAATTATTCAGCACCGCAGACCGTGCCATCATCATTGAGGCAATCAAGAATGCGGAAAAGGAAACTTCGGGAGAAATCCAAGTTCACATCGAAAGCCACTGTAAAGAAGACGTGCTTGACAGGGCTGCCGTAGTATTTGAGAAACTCAAGATGCACAAGACAAAGCACCGCAATGCGGTGCTTTTCTACCTTGCGGTGGAAGACCATAAATTTGCAATACTTGGAGATGCCGGCATCAACAGCGTAGTTCCGGAACACTTCTGGGAAAATATCAAAGAAGAAATGCTTATTCACTTCAAAACAAGAGCCTTCACTGAAGGTCTTAGAAAGGGCATAGAAATGTCCGGGCAGCAGTTGCAACAACATTTTCCATACGAACAAAAAGGGGATATCAACGAACTCCCCAACGAAATATCCTTTGAATAAGCCATCATGATCAATAGACACCTTTTCACCTCGCTGCTTTTAATGGCATTATCATTCCCGGGCTGGGCACAGGGGGATTTCCCCGAAAAACCCAACCCTCCGCGCTTGGTGAATGACTTTTCGAAGACACTTTCAGATGCGGAAGTCAGGCAGCTGGAGAGTAAGCTCGTGGCTTATAATGACAGTACTTCTTCCCAAGTCAGCATTGTTTTGATCAATTCCGTCGGGCCCTATGATATCAGTGATTACGCTTTTCAACTGGGTGACAAATGGGGAATAGGGAGAAAAGACAGGGACAATGGCGTACTTATTCTCGCAGCGATGAAAGACCGCAAGGTATTTATAGCAACAGGGTATGGCATGGAAGGGGCGATTCCGGATGCGTTGGCCAAGCGCATCGTCGATCAGCTTATCGTGCCCAACTTCCGAACGGAAGACTATTATGCAGGCTTGGATGAAGCTACAGACATGATCTTTAAGCTTGCCTCAGGAGAGTACGACGGGGAGGGCCTTAGCTCCTCTGATAGCCCTGGTAAAGCGTTGCCACTGCTGTTTATTATTATCATGGTTCTTGGTATTTTTTCCCTGATCAGAAACCGAAAAGACAACAACAACCATATGGGTGGAAAACGAGGAGGAGTAGATCTCCTCACCACTATGATGCTTGCCGGCATGCTAGGAGGCGGCAACAGAGGGAAATTCGGGGACTTTTCATCCGGCAGAGGAGGCTTTGGCGGGGGTGGAGGAGGGAGCTTCGGAGGCTTCGGTGGCGGCAGCTTCGGCGGTGGCGGAGCAGGAGGAAGTTGGTAAAGGGGAAAATTTCAGAAAATGACCTGAATTGGTCCGACTTGGTTCTTATCATGGAAACAGAGCAGCGGTCGAAGATTTGCAAACTTTACGGCCACCTGGAACTACAAGCCATTGAAAAATTTAACATTGGATTGATATTTAGGAGTGGACTATTCGAATGTAAGGATGTGATCGTAGAAACTATAGCTGGTAATTGAAACTGTGAACTAGTATAACAAGAGCTAGGATGGCGGATTTGGTTTAAAAAAGCCATAGAAGCAGTTCATGGACATAAAATACGCATACATACACATGTTGGAAGGTGAGATATATGTAAAATCTTGAATTTTTTGTGTAATCCAAATCGATTTAAAAGGGGCCACCTTTGTTTTTTACTTTTCTTATAAAAACAAATAACAGGTTACATCTTAACAAAATTTATGAAAAACATTATCTCTACCCTTTTTGCGGTGCTTCTTATTTCGGGTTCCGCTTACGCACAACATGCAGCCATCGGTGTCAAAGCTGGCGTAAATTCTTTTACAATTAATGGAAACGAAAACTTTGATACCAAAATAGGTTTTCATTTAGGCCTCCTTGGGCACGTCCATCTGACAGGTCAATTTGCATTACAGCCTGAGCTTGTTTATTCTGCGCAAGGCGCAAAATACGACGTAGCTGGGCAAGACGTTAATGTGAACCTTAACTATTTAAATGTACCTGTGTTGCTTCAGTACATGTTTGACAATGGTTTCAGACTTCAGGCAGGACCACAACTTGGTATTTTGGCAAGTGCTAAGTCGAACGTAAATAATAATCGAACTGATGTGAAGGACAATTTTGAAAATATTGATCTTGGATTAGGTTTGGGAGCGAGTTATGTAAACCCGGCAACAAACTTTGGGGTAGATGTACGATACAATCTTGGTCTGAGTAATATCAACAAAAACGGAAGTACAAATTACTATAACAGAGGTTTACAGGCTGGGGTCTTTTACCTTTTTAACCATTAGTCCTGGCTAACATAAAACCTGGGTTAAACAAAAAGAGGCTTTCAATAGGCCTCTTTTTTTAAATTTTCCCATCAAATCATTTACAATCTAAAGCAAGCTATGAAAACACCCTCTTCCCCCAAGAAAATAACTTGGATCATCGGTATCGCCGCCGGTCTGCTGGGAATAATTGGCCACTATGCACATGTTGAAATGCTCAGTGAACATAGCCATACCCTATTGCTTGTTGGATTTTTGGTGCTTGGTGCTGGAACCTCGTTCCGGGAGATATAATTTGGTATCATCCATTTCCAAAATTGTTTTTTCAAATTTAAATACCCTTTATGTTCGCAAACCTTCCAGGTTTTGTTAATATTCTTGTTGTTCAGACTAATTGGGTGAAACCTGGAAGGTTTTTTTCTTTGTAGGGATCACCTGGTTAAAAGAAACTGCTGTGGGTTTTTTCGAACTAATAAATTTGGCCTGCAGACTTATTTTACTTTGATAATTTTTGGCATATTGTAGAATCCATCTTTCCGGCTTTACTTTGGGTGATAAAAAAGAAATCCAACTTTTTATTTCTTCGCTAACTTTCGCAAATGCCTATTATTCCATTGCTAAACACTACAAGGATGTTGATGCAAGAAAATATCTATCAACATTCAAAGTCTTAGTAAATATTCTTCCCCTTGAAAACAGATCTATTGAGCTAGCTTTGGCATCGGAATTTCATGATTTCGAAGATGGGCTTCAGTATTTCATAGCAATGGACGATAGTTCAGATGTTATAATTACCAGGAACTTTTGGGGCACAGACCTCTAAGATCGACCTCGTTAACATCCCCATATCCATATGCTAGTACCCGTCGGAGAGCCCGACCCCGACAACATGGAATGGGTGGCTGCCGACAAAAAGTTTATTCGAAGTCCTGGCATATCTATGTCAAAAAAACGTTCAAAGGGGCCAAACAGGTAGTCAGCTATCTCGGCAGGTACCTGCTCTCCGGGTGGCCATCAGTAAAAGAAGGATACTAGCCGTTGAAGGCGGTACGGTAAATTTCAGATGAAATGATTACAGGGACGGCAACAGCAAATCATTGAACTTCCGGGTACCGAATTCACCCGCAGGTTCATGCAACAAAACTTGTCCCGAGCATCGGGATTCTTCCAGCGGATTTTACAAGATGCGGTATTACGGGATCATGTCATCGGCGAACAGCAAGACCAAAATGGAAGACTTTTTCAGGCTGCTGAAAGCGGCAATGTCAGACCTCCAATACTATCGCAAACTAAACTCCCCTAGTTTTATAAATCAATTTCAAGTCGGTTTATGGATATTCGGTTTCTGTTTGGTTGAGAAATTCGCACAACTTCTCTGCGGCCTGATATGCTGGTGGACTTGAGAGCTAGTGCAATGTCACGGTAAGCGTTCTGTTCCCATAGTGGGGGTACAGATCGGCGTAGGTTGAAAATATTTCCTTCAACAGCATCCTTCCGTCTTTCTCCATGTTTTTGTAAAACTCCCTGAGTATTTCGGGGACATTTTCCTCTATGGCCGATTTCAGTTTTTCGTTCAGCTCCCCGGTAACGAGCCCTTTCCTGCTTTACTGATCTTAAAACCTGATACCGCTCTGGACTACCCAATTATTTCTGCACCAATATTTTCTTAACTATTCTTTGCCCATTTATATTAATTACGCAGAAATATAATCCGCTCGCCAGTGAAGTTCCGTCCAAAGGAAAGGTGTGATATCCGGCAGTTCGTTCACCTGCGTAAAGGCTCGTAACCATCTTACCTGTGATATCAAACAAGTAAATTTCAATTTGTGCATCACGTTCTAAGTTTAAAAGCGCTGTAGCGGTGTTGCTGAAAGGATTAGGCATAATCTGCACCTGATTCTTTTCCATTTCCGAAACTATGGAAATACTCCTTTCCATGTCCTCATGTTCAGGCATATCGCCCACATAATATGGACGCATCATTTCATGGTCTTCGTGCGATAGAATATGACAATGCCAGGCATATAATCCTTCTCTGTCGAATTTAGCAATCACGCGGGTTACTTCACCCGGATACATTATCCAGGTATCTTTCCAACCCACCTCATCGGCCTCAGGTCCTTTGGGCTGACCCAGCAAACGGATATTATTGGGCTTTCCATTCTCCTGGTCCACATCGGCTTTAAACCGCTGACGATTTATCATCTGCATGGTTACCATATGTAAATGGATAGGATGCGCGTCCATGGTTTCATTATATATTTCCCAGATTTCGATCGAATTAAGCGCAGGATTTTCTGTTATTGCACCGTCGTATGGAATTACGCCGTCATCAACCGTTCCGAGCATGGGTTTAAGACGTCCGAATTCATCGGTAGCTTCAAAGAGGACCAATTTGCGGGGCGGAAGATTAGTTTGCAAACGAACAATGGGAGGTCTCAAAGTAGCAGGCAACTGTGTCATTGGGTAATCAGGATTTAAAGGCTTACTAACGCGAAACGCCATTATACGCCCGGTTGTGTGCGGGTTTACCGTTTCACCCATGGGAAATGGCGTTTTTGCGTTGTTCCGCAGAATAAGCGTTTGGCCTGCCAGGTTAGAAAAATCAATTACAATATCTTTCCGCTCACCGGGGGCAATCAGCATTTGGTTTAAAGCCACAGGTGATGGCAGCAACCCATTGTCGCTGGCTATTTCATATATTATTTGTGAGCCAGATAAAAACAGATTATAAAAACGGGAATCGGAACCATTCAATACTCTAAAGCGATATTGGCGCGGTTCAACATCCAACACCGGCCATGTCATTCCATTAACGAGAATAAAGTCGCCAAAGAACTCAGGTAATACACTGGGATTGGGTATTTGATGCACGTCCATATCATCATCCGGCATCATGTGATTTTCCATATCCAGGATAGAAGGAAAATGCAACTGCCCGTCCTCAGTAAACAAACGATCCTGGATAGCAAGGCCCATATCATAAGGGCCTGAAGGAATTTTGTTAGTTTGCTGTAAATTTATTTCGTTGTTGTCGGTAATCACATAGAAACCCGCAAGACCCGCATATACATTCAGTCGGGTAATACCGAGGGCATGGTCGTGATACCAAATAGTAGCTGCTTCCTGATCGTTTTGATAGTGATAGGGTTCCAGATCACCCTTTACAAATCCATGACCTTTGAGGGCAAAGCCCGGCGTAAACCATTGATCCGGCAGCCCATCGCTGGCAGATTCGGTATGACCACCATGAAGATGCGTAACAACCGGCACCCCGTAAGATGCCCAATTGGGGTCGTGCCCAAATGCCCAGTGCACAGATGGATCCACAGGCAAAAAGTGAGGGATCGGCTGGCCGTTATTATCCACCAGGTTATTTTGCCAGTAAACTTCAATAGGTACATTTTTCATGGCCGCAAAAGTGGGGCCCGGGTAAGTGCCATTGTAACCCCATACTTTAGTGGTCATCGGTAGGTTGGTAACAGGGTCAACCAAACCAAGCCACTGATTAAACTCAGAGATGCCAACGATGAAAGTTCCACCGGTTCTCCCGTCAATAACTGAAGGAATTGGTAACTTATTTACAAATTTTGGATGCGTTCTGGCATCAAGAAGAGTCTGTGCTGATACAGCTGCGAAAAAACTGCTGCAAATCATAAGCAAACTAATAATCTCTGTTTTAGTAGCTATCTTTCTCATAACTTAATATTTTAGGTTAACTATTCCTTAATAAAAATACTGCTTTACATTGTGAAAAAATATGATTTAAATCACTATATGAAGATTTACATAAAATTGCTTTGGAATATTTGAAAGAAATCAAAATGGAATACTGTTTCAGACTGCTGAAAGCGGCATGGTTCATTTCCTTTGTGGAACAAATTGACTTTTGGAGCCAAACTATTGGTTGCTGTTTGGGAAATTTTATCTTTGACAAAATTAGATAATCATGGCAGCAAGTAAATTTAAAACCGTTTCGCTTGACACAATGATCGACAACAACATCGGTAAGCTTGGAACTGAAAGCCGGGAAACGTTTGAAAACGAGTTGAGAATAGATCTGTTAGGGCAAGCTATAAAGCAGGCAAGACAAGTACGCAACTTAACGCAGGAACAATTAGGTAAGCTTGTTGGTGAGCAAAAAGCCCAAATTTCGAAAATTGAAAACAGTGTTAAAAATGCAAGGTTTGAAACGATATTACGGGTATTTGACGCTTTGGGTGCGAAGGTAAATTTCAATATAGAACTAAATAGAAAAACTTGCTTCAATAACAATATAAAGTAAAACATCTACTAAAACAATCGATGAGGGCATAGAGGATAAGCCGTTATCAATACATTGCGTGATTTGGCACAAGCGATTGCCCGGCCGTAAGAGATTTTTTCTAACACACCATGATTTTTTAGCTGGGTAACTTTTAGAAATGACTAGTTGACCCGAAAATCTAATCCCGAAACCTATCAGTTTTATATATTTATCCTTGGATTGCGGTTGTTACACCAATACACCCCATAGATTTAAGTTGAGTTCATGCAAAGAGATACCACCTCTCTGTCTTCCCAGCAGGCACAGCATCCAAAATAGCTGTGTAAAGTGGACAGGTATCGTGCTTAACCGATTTAAAAATCATAAATTTAAAAATGGAAAAATTATTGTTTAACTGGAGAGAATTGAAGGCGACTTTTTGGTTTGTCCCGGTAGTCATTATCATCTTTTCAATTCTGCTATCCATTGGGCTTGTATCTGTAGACGGCAGCCTTGAAACTCCTCAAGATGGATTGGTCCGGTTCTTTTTCGTGAAAAGTGCGGATTCCGCCCGAAGTATATTATCCACAATTTCCGCAGCCATGATGGGTGTGGCCGGAACTGTTTTTTCCATCACCCTGGTAGCTTTGACACTTGCCTCATCCCAATTTGGGCCCAGGCTTATCAAAAACTTTATGTATGTCCGCCTCAATCAGGTCGTGTTGGGTGCCTACATTTCCACCTATCTCTATTGCTTGCTTGTTTTAAATGCTGTTAGAGAAGGAGACGACTATTCGTTCATCCCTTCCATATCGATCCTTGTGGCAATTGTAGCTGCCATAGTGAATATTTTGCTGTTGATCGTTTTTATCCACAAAATAGCCATAAGCATTCAGGCGGATAATGTAGTGTCTGATATCGCAGACTTTCTTTCAAAACAAGTGAAATCGCTGTTTCCCGCAAAAATGGGGGAGGAAAAAGACAATTGCGATAACATTGATCCTGCTACCGTTATTTCACGTTATAAAAACCAGATTACTATAAAATCTCCTAAAAGCGGCTATTTCCAATATGTGGATAGTGAAGCTCTTATGGAAGTTATAACCAAGAAGGATGCACTTTTTGAATTATATTTCAGACCCGGAGCGCACTTGGTGGAGGGGATTAAAATGGGGGTGCTTTTTACAAACTCTACCTGGGAAGAAAAGGAAATTGAAAAAATTTCTAGTCAGTTTGTAGTTGGGAAAGCCAAGACCGCCCAACAGGACCTTGAGTACTCCATCGATCAGATGGTCGAAATAGCGGCACGCGCCCTCTCTCCCGGAGTCAATGATCCATACACGGCTATGTCATGCATCGATAATCTGACTACCTGCATGTGCTATTTAGCACAGATTGATTTTCCCTCAAACTATCGGTTTGATGAAAATGACAATCTCAGATTGATTGTTGATACGTTGGATTTTGAGGGGGTGATGGATGCGGCATTTAACCAAATCAGGCAATTTTCTGGCGGAAGTCCCGCCGTAATTATCAGGTTGATGGAAGCCATGATTACCATAGATGGCTTTGCAACAAAGGAACGCTACAAACAAGCCTTAATCAAACATGCTGAAATGGTTTTGCGTGTAGGAAAGGAAACGATGAGTGAAAAAAATGATCTTAAGGACCTGAAGGCACGATCGGAACAATTGTTATAGCAAAGAAACACCAAGGCCTACACATCTACCTTTCCATCGATTTCGTTGGGCTGAATCAATAAGAAAAAAGGTAGACTGTAATGTGATATGTTTTTGTGGATATCGGGTTTAATATTAGTATTTATCAAACTGGTATATTCGCTTTATAATTTCGGATTTGGATCGCCCATTAAATAGGCCGCAAATGACAGAATTCAGCGTACATAGTTTCCCAAAATCAAGAATTGCAACAATAGATGTCTGTTCCGTAGGACTTCAAAAGCACCATATTACTGCCTTAGTAGAAATTGATGTGTCTGAAAGTAGAGAAAAAATAAGACAGCATAAGGCAAATAAGATTGCGATTTCCGTAACAGCTTGGTTGATAAAGGCTATAAGTAACACGATTGCGGATTTTAAACAAACAGCCGGATACCTCCAAGGAAAACGCTCGGTCTTGGTGTTTAATGATATAAACGTATCTATTGTCGTAGAAAAGGACCTAAACGGGGAAAAAGTCCCAATCCCCTTACTGATTGAAAAAGCTAGTGAGCGCAGTATAGCTTCAATTACCCGGCAAATAAATGATGCAAAAGATCAAACTCTAACAGATAGGGACATAGTCCTGGAAAGTAAATCGAAGAGGCTCGAGCGATTTTACTATTATTTGCCCGGATTTACCAGAAGATATTTTTGGCGATATCTGATAAAACACCCCCATTTTGCTTTTGGTAAAATGGGAAATGTCGCAATTACATCCATTGGAATGATAGGAGCGGCAAATGGTTGGTTTATCCCCATTTCTATACATCCAATCTGTTTTGGCATTGGGAAAATAGCAAAAAAGCCACTCGTGGTTAATGATAAAATTGAGATCAGGGAAGTTCTAAATATGACCGTCTTACTGGACCATGATGTAATTGATGGGGCACATATGGCTAGGTTTATAAGTAAATTGTCAGAAAATCTTGAAAAGGGAATTGGACTTTAAGGACTCGAAATCGTATATTTATACTTGGTTATTAGGAGTTTAAGAGATGTTGTAAATACTGATAAAACTATTCAATATCATTACCGGGAAATAAGTAAGTCCTAAAATAATATTGGTAAAATGAGATACGTTTTTGGGTTTTTAAAGTCCAATCCCCTTTTCAAGATTTTCTGACAATTTACTGATAAACCTCGCCATATGTGCCCCATCAATAACATCATGATCCAGTAAAACTGTCATATTAAGAACTTCCCTGATTTCAATTCTATCAT
>DATHWC010000055.1:0-3031 GCA_035460985.1 Lunatimonas sp. | reverse complement strand
CTAACATCCTAAATGAACCTGCGGATGATCCTCTGGCATACAGAAGGTCTTCGCCGATCTACTTTGCGGAGGGATTTAAAGGTCACCTGCTGATGGCCCATGGCATGGTGGATGTAAATGTGCATTTTCAGGATGTAGTGCGGCTTTCGCAACGGCTGATTGAGCTGGGTAAAGATAATTGGGAGTTAGCCGTTTACCCTGCGGAAGACCATGGATTTGTAGAGCCCAGCAGTTGGACGGACGAATACAAGCGGATATTGAAGTTATTTAACCAAACACTCTTGGATTAAATATTTTGTCTTATGAATAGATCTAGAATCCTTTTCCTATCCTTTCTTATCTGCCTGTTTTCCTGCCAGGAGGAAACTATACATTGTTTGATTTCCACTGAGCTTGGAGATATTGAGGTGGAATTGTATCCGGAAAAGGCACCAATCACTGTTGAGAACTTTCTGGCCTATGTGGAACATGGTGCCTATACCGGTTCCAGTTTCTTTCGGGTGTGTACTCCGGAAAATGAAGCTGACCGGGAGGTAAAAATCGAGGTGATCCAGGGAGGAAATGTCCCCGAGGAATTAGAACTACCGCCTATTACGCTAGAGACTACCGAAATGACTGGATTAAGCCATACAGACGGAGTACTTTCCATGGCCCGTTCGGAGCCAAATTCCGCACAGAGTAATTTCTTTATCTGCATCGGAGATCAGCCTGAGTTGGATTTTGGGGGCAAACGTAATCCTGATGGGCAGGGGTTTGCGGCGTTCGGAAGGGTGACTTCCGGAATGGATGTCGTTCGGGATATTCAGCGGCAGAAGGAGGTAGGGCAGTATTTGGTGGATTCGGTAAGGATAGGGAGTATTGAAGTGATGATTGAGGAATGAGGGGTGGGATATATAGCAATTTAATGTTTGAAAACTATTAATAATTCGATTTCAGTTTGTTTTTGGAAATAGAAAATGGAGATTGGTAAATTGAAACTTTTTGTTTAACTCAAGTCTTGCGGAATGCGAAAGGATCTCAATATGTTAGTGAAGATTTTCGAACAATTTGATGGACTGGATGATAAATCAATCGATCAGTTTTTGGATATAGCCGTTTTGAGAAATTTCAAGAAGGGCGAGTTGTTGGTCATAGCAGGGGGAGTTTGCGAAAAGTTGTTTTTTATCGAGCAAGGAACGGTGAGGAGTTTCTATTACAAAGAAGTGAAGGATGTTACCATAAGCTTTAGTCTGGCGGGTGAATTTGTTACCTCCATGTCCGGTTTTATCACGCAAAAACCCACCTATGAAAATGTTGAAGCGCTGGAAGATTGCTTGGTGTTGGAGTTTGGCAAGGAAAAACTCAACGAACTTTTTGTCCGAGAGCCAACTTGGGTAAATATTTATAGACAGATTTTGGAGGAATACTATGTCAAGCTGGAGGAACGCCTGATATTTTCGAAATTCAAAACCGCCAAAGAGCGATATTTCGATTTAATAAGTGAAAAACCTCAGCTCATTAAAATTGCTTCTATTGGCCAAATAGCATCCTTCTTGGGTATCAACATAGAAACGTTGAGCCGGATTAGGGCTGGGCGGTGATTTTTTGACATTTGTCAAATGATTTTTGTCAGGTTTTCAAGTAAATTTGAAATAATCAATAGCCCCTAGCGATGAAAAGTATCTCTACATCTGTTATTCTTCCCGGATTGTTACTTTTAAGTAGTTTTCTATATAGCTGCCAGAGTTCCAGTTCTGAGGTTTCTTTCGATTCCAGTAAGCTGCCCCGAGCTAGCCAAGATGAAGTGGAAAAAGTCATTGAGTCATTTATCCTTGCGGAGGATGGAGATGTCGTGGAGATACCCCCTGGCTTTTATAATTTAAAAACCCAACTGATTTTGGACAACAAAAAAGATGTTACGATACGGGGGGCAGGCATGGCGGAGACTGTCCTGTCTTTCAGGGAATTGAAAACAGGGGGAGAGGGAGTAAAGCTTGTAGGCCAAAATTTAAAAATAGAGGACCTAAGTATAGAAGACGCACCCGGGGACGGCATCAAAAGCCAGCATTGCGACGGCATCACCTTTAGAAGGATTAACGTGACATGGACAAATGGCGACAAGTCAAAAAACGGCACCTATGCCATTTACCCCGTTCAGTGTAAAAATGTGATGATAGATGAATGTATCGCATCCCATTCCAAAGATGCGGGAATATACGTGGGTCAATCGGAAAATATCATTGTGAAAAACTCACTGGCATTCGGTAATGTGGCTGGAATTGAAATTGAAAACTCCGACAACGCTGAAGTGTTTGGCAACACCGCAAGAGACAATACCGGTGGTATTCTGGTATTTAATCTTCCCGGATTACCCAAGGCCGAGGGCCGGGGAACCAAAATTTACGACAATGACATTATTTCCAACAACCACGTAAACTTTGCCACAGCACTAAATGAAGAGCCTAATGGCAATACGGTGACCCTTATTCCTCCCGGTTCGGGCCTGATTCTGCTTGCGGCAAAGGATGTGGAAATCTTCAATAACCGCATCCACGACAACAAGACCGTGGGTATCGCCATTTCGAATTACCAGATCACCGGATTTCCCGCAGAGGCTCCAAATTGGTCACCCTTTACCTCCAATATTTTCATCCATGACAATGATTACAAAAGGTCCTTAAAACTTCCCGATTTATCCAAGGAATTTGGCCAGTTGATCTCTGTGTATAATGCCCACGGAAAAGGCAAGACGCAAGATATTATCTATGACGGTTTTTGGGATAAGAGTCTTAGCCAAGACATCAAAACCAACCCGATGAACGTATGTATACAAGAAGAGAACATGGCAAATCTTCACTTCACCTTGTTCGATCTTTGGGAAGGAGAAGAAAATATCAAATCCTACAAGGATTATTCGCCTTTCGAATGTCAGGCCAAGGTCCAGACAGACGTACGTGCCATTTCAAATAGGTAGTTCATGGAAAAGCATCTGGTCTATAGCGTATTAGCAGCCTTTGTAACTTTTTTTGCTTGCAATGCTCCTAATCAAAAA
>DATHWC010000054.1:0-3604 GCA_035460985.1 Lunatimonas sp. | reverse complement strand
ACTTAAACCTAAAGTAAATGTTCGAGGAGTAGGATAACTGCTGAATTCAATCCCCTGTCCAAAATTCCCACCGTATGTACTCACTTCTGGATCGTATCCCCCATAATCACTTATCAAGAAGAAATTCTGGGCACTGGCAAAAACTTTCAAGGTATTTATCCATTCCTTATTCTGAAGGTTAAAGTTGTAACCCAGAGAAATATTTCTACCTCTGATAAAAGACCCGTCCTCCACATGTCGGGTTGAAAGTCTTAAATCACTGTTTTTCCTTACCCTCGCGATGGTATTACTGGGGTTTTCTGGTGTCCACCTATCCAATAGGGTGGCATAGCTATTGGCCTGCGTTTGCCGATCCTCTAATACAATCGGATTTAGATTCATAACATCATTGCCATGAACTCCTTGAATTTCAATGATTAAGTCAAAGTTCTTATATATGAATGAATTGATAAATCCAAAAATGAATTTTGGGGCGGTATTGCCGATAATTGTTTGGTCCTGAGAGTCAATTACCCCATCTCCATTAAGATCAAGGTATTTGATATCTCCTGGCCGTGCATTGGGTTGGGCACCATGGGCTGAAACTTCCTGTTCATTCTGGAAAATGCCCAACCTAGTCCATCCCCATAAGGAACCAATTGGCTGTCCTACACGAAGAATATTGGTTTGGGTAACAAAACCGGGACCCGGGAAAATATCATCTCCTTCAGGTCCCAATTCCAACACTTTGTTGTCATTAAAAGAAATGTTTGCATCGGTAGTCCATTGAAAATCCCGGTCTACATTTACTGAACTTAGCATGAATTCTATACCCCTGTTTTCGACTCTCCCGATGTTTCTGAAAATCGATTCGTACCCGGTAGTATACGGTAGTGGAGCATTTAATAGCAAATCGTTAGTTTGTTTGTAATAGGCATCAATGGTCAACGACAATCTGTTATTGACCAAACCAACGTCCAAACCCACATTACCTTGGGAGGTTTTTTCCCACTTTAAATCAGGATTAGGTATCCTTCCCGGTCCCAATCCAATAGTGCGTTGGCCGTCAATTATATAGGTATAGGTTGCAAGACTTGAAATAGAATTGAAAACCCCTATTTCTTGGTTTCCCGTGACACCATAACTAGTCCTTAATTTAAGGTCTGAAATGATTTCCTGTCCATCCAAAAAACCTTCATCCGAAATTCGCCATGCAAATGCTCCGGAAGGAAAAAAGCCATATTTATTACTCGCTCCAAATTTTGAAGAACCGTCCATCCTTGCGGATACCGTAAACAAATATTTTTTGTCCAATATATAATTGAGCCTACCCAAATATGAATTCAAGGCCCAATCAAAGGTGTTGGAAGTAGGCGGCAGGGGTGTATCTCCAACTCCCAGATTATTGAACTTAAAGAAATCATCATTTAATCCTCTGGTAGATCCTTGGAAAGTTTCATGCCTGAATTGTTGCCAGGTAATTCCTACTATAGCATTGAAATCATGCCTATCATTTAATATTTTCTGATAACTAATGGTATTTTCGTTTTGCCAGGAAAGCTCTCTTGTATTTGATCTTAAAGCCATACCCCGGGTATTTCTCGTTCTTCTTAGTGTCCTCGGGCTATAATAATTTCTTGATTCATAATTGATATCCGCACCTCCGCTAATCCTAACTTTAAGGTCCTTTATCACTTCATATTCAAGAAAAATGTTTCCCAAGGTCCTGGTAATTGTGAAATAATCTTCGATTTCGTTCAAAATAGCAACAGGATTGTCTGTCCCCTCCCCACCGGGATGATCGGCACTATTGGAATACGTACCATCTTCATACTTTACCGGAAGAAACGGAAACATCTCCAACATAGCCCGGCTGGCATTCAAACCTCCATTGTCTGTATCTATCCGCCTGTCTTTCGAATGATTCAGAGACAAACTTGTACCCAGTGTCAATTTATCGGAGAGGTTATTATCCAAGTTAATCCTTATATTGGCTCGTTCCAATTTAGAATTAAGCATAATACCCTCTTCATCCAAATACCCGGCGGAAATACCATATTTGCTTTGTTCAGTGCCACCATACACGCCAATTTGGTGGTTTTGACGAAAGGCAGTTCTGGTGGCTTCATCTTGCCAGTCCGTGTCAAATTCCGGATTTTGTATCTGTTCTTGCGTAAACTGAGGGGTTAATCCAGAATACAAATAAGCTTCGTTTTCCATCTGCATGTACTGTGATGCATTCAACATGGGGATCTTCCTAGACATGGTAGAAAACCCAAATTGGCTGTCGTAGGTGATTTGGGGTTTACCTTCCTTACCCCTTTTTGTACTAATCAATACTACCCCATTAGCACCTCTTGCACCGTAAATGGAAGTTGCAGATGCGTCTTTAAGAACTTCAATAGATTCAATATCATTAGGATTGATAAACTGTAGCCCTCCCACACCAATAATTCCGTCAATCACATAAAGTGGTTCATTTGTAGCACTGATAGAATTACTTCCTCTAATCCTAATCGAAAAGTTACCTCCTGGAGCTGCTGAATTATTCATGACTTGCACGCCGGGAATTCTCCCCTGCAGTGCATCTGCCGCATTAGTCAACGGCCTGCTATGGATCAATTCAGAATCTACCGACCCCACAGAGCCTGTTAAATCAGATTTCTTAACCGTTCCATACCCAATCACAACCACCTCCTGCAGGGAGGACATGTCCTCCAAGAGTGTGATGTCTATGACACTTCGGTCTCCAATGGCAACACGCTGACTTTCAAAGCCTATAAATGAAAATACCAAGGTTGCCCCTTCGCTTACAGAAAGGCTATAATTTCCCTCAAGGTCTGTGGCGGTGCCAATGGAGGTTCCCGGAACCGAAACGGTAACGCCTGGCAGCCCCTGACCGTTAGAATCCACCACTGTTCCCCTAACTACCACATCCACTTCTTCGGAGGCTATGGTTACGGCATCCGATTTAGATGAGGGTTTCTTGACATGGATGTTGTGATTCACCTGCATGAACTCCAGATTGGCTTGTTGGGAAATTTCCACGAGCAGATCATAGAGTGACTGCTTCTTCTGTACAAGGGAGATTTTTTGATATTGCTCGAGCTCTAAGTTGGTATATACAAAACTATACCCCGTCCGTTTTTCTATTTGTGCTAATGCCGATTTCAGTGGGGCTTCTTGAAAACCTATCTGTATAGGCACTTCATCTATGCCTTTTACCTGTGCATTGCCGTTTGCGGCAAGCAACAGGCTCATCGAAAGGCATTGGAATATTAATATGGGTATCAATCGTTTGGTCATGTTGAGTACATGTATAAGTACTATGTTTTTCATATCTTTAAGGGTTTATTATTACTGTTTCTTAAATGGTACTCGATAAACTTCACCTATTGGAGCTGTGGATTTGGTCGTTTACATTCCGATAGGCTTTTTTCCAAATTGGCGGGTGGCGTTCTTTCGCCACCTGCTTTTTCCCTTTTTTTATATCATTGGCAGGCCATTTTTTTTAAATGAAACAGATATAGTATCTCCCAGGATTTCGAATTCAAATCGGGCTGAATAGCCTAACCCTGTTAAGATATTTTTTAAACTTTCCTTTTCGAATTTTCCGGACACCTGA
>DATHWC010000053.1:0-18000 GCA_035460985.1 Lunatimonas sp. | reverse complement strand
AGGGTGGAAAGCGGACCATAGGGATTTCTTTGGTGGCCTCAAATTTATATTCCCAGATCTCCCCGGCATTGCCCATGGCAATTTTAAGGCCTCTCTTCATGATGTCGCCATAATCGCCGGTACTGAGGGAAGCCAAAAGCTGCAGTATCTCAATGACCGGCTTCAGCTCATCACTGAATTCAACCTCTGGGACAGGAAGTCCTCCAAAAGCACTGTTGTTGGCAAGATCCCCCTCAAACCCGGATTCTTTTCCCTTTTGGGCATCGAAATTACCTTTGATTGTCATCAATCTCTTAAATGACCCTAGATCCACTACCATCCCTACATTGTTCATGCGGCTATTCCAGGTTTTGGAAAGGTCATTGCTGAAGGATTGTATATCAAAGTTGAGTTTGCCGTCCACAGGGTTGCCTCCTCCCTGGGATCCACTTTTGGTTTTGTACTCAATATAAATCCTCAATGAATCCATATTTACCAAATCCACCTCCAAATCGGGCACATCAAATGCGATGGCTTTGTTTAGCGCACTATTGGCTTCCCCTGCGAGTAATTTGAAACCTTGTTCCACTACCGCCTGTCCCTCTTTGTGCGCATCTATCTGCATCAGTTCCAACACATTCTTACCGCCATCAAGTATATTGCTTTCCAGAAAAGCTTTGTTCTTGACCCCATTCGCATCCACTCCCTCAAACAGCACCGAACATGACCCGAAATTATCTATGGCATTGCCCACATTTGGGAATATACCGTTGCTGGTCATCAGTTTATAGGCATCCGCAAATACAGGTGGAGTTTTGCTGAGCAATTTCTTTATAGCGACCTTGTAGCTTGGCGTAAGGAAAAGTGCTTTTTGAGTAGCTGTACTCTGGAGAAAACCATAATTAAGGGTTTCATTGACCGGAACCCTCAGTAAATCCCTAGGATTCGCGATCCTTACTAGTTTATTGTTGACATTCACAGGGTCGATTACCACCTCCGGCTTCCACTTACCTTCCCTAATGATGGGAACTGGAAGATGGGCTGGTAGGGGAGTAACATCCCCAGTACCCACATTGTGCTGCACCATGGTCCAGCTTCCGTCTTTGGGAAGCAGGACACTGCCCCTGGCAGACACTACGAATATTGGATTGGAGCTATTATTGTCGGTACCCACTGAGGCGGTGATATCAAACCTGCTGATCCGCATTTGGTGACCGCTATTATTGATATCCGCCACACAATCAATATCCCCACCGATAATTCCGCCTTGTAGTGCAAGCAGCGCCTGAAACTGCTGGGCCGATAGTGGCAAACCGGCCGGAGCCAGCTGAACATATCCAAGGATTTTCTTGGCTGGGGTTTTCCCATCGGTATGGCCCTGGACAATATTCTCAATGGCCACATCCGCATCAAACCATACGGGAACACAGTTTACAGCCTGTTTTTTGGGTAGGTTACTATTATGCTGCACTTCGTCGCCAAACTCATCGATGAAAAAATCACCCATGTTATAAACGTTTTCCACATTGAATTCCGGCAGTGTTCCGTCTTCCCGGATGTTCTTAATATTGAACAATCCCTTTATAACCCCAGGATGAAGTTCATATGGATTAACTTCTTTTCTCTGGTCATTTTTGTCATTATACTTATATCTAAAATCGAAAAGTCCATCCGATTCCGGTTGCCAGCCACTGTCCGTTCTGTACACATAACCACTGGCGACTCGGAAAAGGGTAATAGTTCGGACTACTCGTATGCCCCATGGATAAACCAGACTCTTTACCTGAATGACTTCATGGGCTGTTCTTCCGAGCAGGACATCAAACCTTGCCTGGCTGGTCTCGGCTATGGCCGCTGAAGGACTCACCCAGTTACTGAATATACTGGCCCCGTATCCGGTAAAGTCAGCCCTTGAGACCGGAACACCTCTTTCTTTAACCACATTTGGAGCTGCTGGATCCACAAAAAATTCCCCATTGAATATCTTAGTCACGCTTTGACCCAATGTACTTGCTCCATTTGACACACCAGACATATTTAGTACATTGTTAATCTGTACCGTAAAACCCGCGAACATCGGCAAGTCATTTAAATGGGGCTCCCCTGCAGGTTTCTTGCCATAATCTCCCGCCAATGCGGAAATCTGGATGCCTCCTTTGGTTCCATCAGGAAAAGACGGCGATACACCTTCCAATTTTGGTTTTATTGTTTCCCTGGGTTCATTATGTGTCAAATTGGCCCATGCCCTCAATCCAAACGGTAACGTAAATTGAAGTGCTACATTCGCTTTTTTCTCCCCAAACTCCTCCAAAATAAACTCAGAGAGGGGGATAGGTGCCAACACAACCGGTTTGTTGCTGTTGTTGATAAATCTTGTCGGCCCGCCGTCATCAGGATAATAGTTGAATAAAAAAGGAGGATCCCCCGGCATACCCGCCGTGGGTGGTGTAAGGTTGATCACCGGTTCCCAGGCAATCTGAGGCATCGTAAAAAGGCGAGTCATTATACCTGGTAAAAACACCTGCATTCCCTGAACCATTAATCCTGAACCGTTTACGGCTGTAATACTTGCAGAGTCTTCCGTATGATGGGTGGCTAATCCGGTGACTGTCCGTTCATCCCTTCCAAAACTCATTCCCATACTGATTCCAAGCTGATTGGCGTTACTGCTGACATCCAGCAACGCAAAATAATCCCGTAAGCGGTGTCCAATCACCTTTTCATACTGATCTTCGTAGTTCGGAAGGCCAACTTCGAATGTGGGGGCAGCCGCACGGCTTACTGCTCTACGAGAACCTTCTGAATTGAATTGGCTAGAAGCTATAGTCCCCATTACCGGCTTGGCATTTGCAGTGGAAGTGGCTGCGGTATTGGATTGAAATTGATCCCCAAAATGAAAACTAATGGAAACAGTATCTTCTTGATCTGGGTTGCTTTCCTGTAGAATGTGACAGGCAAGCCAGCTTTTGATCCCATCAAGTCCCTTTCGGCCATCAGGCATTCTCTCCCTTAGCCATCCCAAATTGGCAACGTACGGATCCGGAAGGGTAGGCATATAGGAAATCAATCCAAAAATTAAGAATGTATGGCTATCGGTTATCCGAGTCCAATCCTCATTACACTTACCAAACAAAAGACCTCCATTAACGGGGGAGACGGAAAAAAGCGCATTTTCCAGTGCCAAAGCAATGGTCTTGAATTGAGGCACTTTGTCAAAAGGGAGTTTGTTGTCCCATAAAACATTATCATCAAAAAGGTAAAGCAAATTATTTGCTTCCGATGCAGCCATGACCACCACACTGTGTTTCGTCTTGACCACTACCGGAAGGCCGTTTACCTGAACGGGGCGGTCTACCTTTATTTCAGCGTGTGCTTCAGCCAGGACCACTTCTGTACCCTCTGCAAGACTGTTGTAGATGAAAGGCATTTCATTCTGAAAATCTAAGGCAACAGAAGTGCCATGGGGATTAAAATCATCATTCCAGTGTCCGATCTCCTGAAACACGCCCAACCAATTTGAAGACAAATCGGTGATGCTGATCCTTCCAAATTCTGCCATGACAAAGGCTTCCTTCAAATGGCCTGTTTTGCCATCCTGTCCCTGCCAGTTTGCCCTGAGTCCCTCTGATGTCAATACAGCCATAGCTCCCGGGCTGGAGGCCTCCAATGGTTGCGAAATATCCACGATTGCCGCAGGTATGGCCCACCAAGAATTGACGATGGGTGCTTCGCCCTTTAAGTCCAGATAGGGACTTTTACATTCTTTAATTCCAATTACTGATTGGTTACTCCGATAAGGGATCATTACCCTGCTCAGCTTACTGTTAAATACGGGTATGCTTTTTGGCAGATGGCTAAAGCGCATTGTACCGCCATAAATCTGCCATTCAGCATCCGCGGCTTCGGTAATTTTACCGACTGACGATCCGGTAAAGAAAAAATTAAGATACTTGGGCAACTGGAGTTTCATATCTGCGGCATCCTTACCATATGATCCCACTCCAGCCTGTACTTTGGGTTGGGTGCCTTCTATGTTTAACTTCACCACAACCTTTGTATTTGCCGAAATATACAGTTTGTCGAGCTTTATCACGGGATTTGCGGAAAGGGAAATTGTCCCGTCCTTCACCGCCAATCCAAAATACCTGTCATTAGGCGCATTTGGAGCCAAGAGATCTGCCCTTACCCAAACGCTTCCCTTTACAAGTTTATACTCATTTTTAGCACCACCAACAGTGACCGTAAAAAGCAACGCCGGACTGGTATTGCCAGGCTGGTAGATTGACAGCATTTTTTGAACTGCGAAAAAATCCAAAAATACCGTCCTTCCATCTGTTCTTTTAAAGGGGCCGGATGTTAGGGAGGGTTTTGATCCGGCGGCCCAAAGTGGTACACTTGCCGGTAACTGGGTAGATCTGACAGGGACTTCTCTAACGAAAACCTTCATCTCCGAAACCTTTCCCGCTTTGACGGCAGCCTTGGAAGCCTCATCAATGGCCTTGAGTTTCTGGGGATCTGCCCGATCCCTGTAGAACAAATCAGTCTTGTCAATGGTAAAGGATTGGTTTTGGATCTGCGTAAGATCCTGCTTTAACAGGGCTGATGCCGCAAGAGGAAGAGAAGCTTCCCATTCCTTTTTTTGATTTGATGTGTGGGCATCCAGATTTCCGAAAAGGGAGGATAACAATGCCTGAATCTCATCCGGTTCTTCCATGGTATGGGTTTATTAGATTTAACTGATACTGTTTTACATTTAAATAAAATGCCTTTCCCGTAGGTGAATTTGCTCCTTCATCAAAGCCCGGAAAAATGAGGTAATTTGATGCCACCGGTGCGACACAAAAGTTTTTCCGAAAAGCATGATTAATCTAAAACTTTAATAATCCTAAAAGTGATAATTAAGGAAAATGCCTACTTTATAGACTCCCACTTTTATATCCTATTTAGAAACTATCTTGCTACCAATTTACGGAGCTTGAAAAAATAAAAATCCTAAATAATTGAAATTCAAAAAATCAGGACATCTTTTTACTTTTTTTAAATTGTGTGGGGGTAATCCCAGTTTGTTTTTTAAAAGCTGAGTAAAAAGATGACTTGGAATTGAAGCCTACCTCATAGCCGATCCCTTCCATGGTATAGTCGACAAAATCTGAATGTGTCAAACAATTCATCGCCTCTTCTACCCTATAAAAATTTATTAAATCAGAAAAATTCCTGCTGCTCAATGAATTGATCAATTGGGAAAGGTAATTGGCACTGATATTCAGCCTATTTGCTACAGTAGAAAGACTCAGTTCCGCATCCTTATATATCTTTTCTTCAGTAAGAAGCACGCACAGCTGCTTAAAATAAGCATTGTCATTGGTAAAACTACTCTTACTGATTTTTGAAACATGCGCAAGTTTTCTTACGGTAAGCTGAGCAATTAATTCAAACAAATACAAATGTGAATCGCTGAAAAAAAACTTTTCCGAATGCTCCGAATCAATAACACCTATTATTTTGTCTCCAAGCAGCATAGGTACGGCAAGCTCTGACCCTCTTTGCATATCGTCAAGAATATAGCGTTTGTCCACAAACACATCGCCAATGATTTCAGCTTTGCCCGTTTTAGCTACATTTCCGACGATACCCGTTCCGACCCGAATGTAGATAGGGCTAAGAATTTTCCTTTGCCCCTGATTCTTGTTTCCGTAAGCTGCTTTCTGAATCAAATGATCTTTCCGTTCATCCAAAAGGTAAATAACACAGTCCTCCAGCCCTAGTTTGGAAATGCAATTTTCAGCGATGTCCCATAGCACGTCATCAATCTTGTTTTTGTCAAACAAAGAAGTTGCAAAATAACTCAGGATGGAAATGGACTGGGTCTGGCACTCAGTTATATTGATCAATTCCTCCGGTGAGAATATTTTATTCAGCCCAACGATCCTATAATCTGTAGTCTCCATCTATGCCATTTTAAAAAGGCTTACTGTATCAGAGCATTCCTAAAAACCATCTAAGTTAATTAGAAGCGGATCGATTATCAAGTAATTTTTTCGAAAAAGCATGTTTGGACGCAGCGGCCAGCAGCAGTCGGAAGTTGTACATGAAAGTGCCATATAATGGAGTGAATGACAAGAATTGATGCAAGTATGGTCGGTATTTTTTTTCTGATTTGCAGTTTGCTAATTCGTGATGTGTATTTTACTCTTCTTTGCATATTTTGGATTCACCTGTATTTCTCCTCCGATTGCTTTTAAAACCTTTATAATTGTCGCAAATTGAGGTTTAGATCCTTTAGACAATGCTTTATACAAACTGGGTTTGTTTTAAATAATCGACGTCGGCGTGTTTTCCGTGCACAAAAGCGTGCATCATTATAATATACTTTCGTCGGTTGAATTCCCGAAATTACTTGAAGTCAGTTTAAAATGAGTTCAAATGCCGATTTCCTGTTCTATTTCGGCTTTCATTTGTCTTTCAGTAAATCTTTTGTCGGTTGAATTCCATTCTCTAAGCGCGTGAAGGAAAATCCGAAATAGGGGATTGGTTTTCAAACTTCAATGGAAATTTTAACTTTTCCTCCAAATCCTTTTTCTACTATGATGAGAAGTGTTTTAAGTGTCGGGTTGCTTCCGTTATTCTCGACTCTAGTAACACCGATGATCAAATTCATCGTGTAGATGTTGGTGGCAGTACTTTTAATGTAACTTCATCTAACCACTGAACGGCCAAATTTTGTGGGTGCTGTTGTGCGTTCGTGCTCCTTTCATCCGATTAAAATTGGTAGTTCGCTTCCTGTAATACCTTCAAGTTTTATTGCAACTCTCCCCATTCTAAAAGCAAATTCAATGTCATTCCCAGTACCTAAAGCTGCATAAAATCCAGTTGATGGCTATTTCGTTGGAGGCGTAGGAACAGGCTTCATCGGTATACGACTCATCAGGTATCTTGCTGGTGTAGTTTGCACCCGTCTTGTTGGCCGGATTGGGGCCTCCGACGATAAAGCCGGGTAGAGGCTCCTTTTCCGGTTCGGCCTCTGCCAGTCTATGGTGCGGCCTTTTCGACGTTTTATAGCCAAAACCAGTCACATAGCTATATCCTGTCGAAGTTTTGCCCAACATAGTCATAATTAGATAGGGTAGAAAATCTATGTTATATAAGGCGTAGCCTCTGCATTATCTTATAAAAAACAAGATCACTATCTCCCTCTCCCTGTGGCAAAAACCCGATTTACATTAAAACCCATCCTAAACCCCTCTCCGGGTACCCCGTTGCCGCCAGCCAGCAGGTATTGTTCGTTAAGGGCTTGGGAAGTCACAAAATACAACTGAAACACGTGACCGCCCGCCTCCAAATCTATACCTACCCCTATATTATTTCTGAGATCATTGTTTAGATTGGGCACCCATTGTAGGGTTAAGGAGGATTTACCAGAGATCTTGTATTTTCCACTCATGCCTAATGCCAGATAGAGCTGCTGATTTCCTTCGACCAGAAAAACCGGATTCGCATCCATAAAGTAAGCCATCATAGGAGAAACCTGTACGCTAATTTTGTCTGTGAACTTACGGGCAACCATTATCTGAGCTGCGAAGGAAGTCCGGTCTGCTACCTTGGGGTTGGCTTCTTGCAAAAACCTATAGTCAGAGGTATTTACCCCTGCACCACCCATAATTGAAACCGAAACAGGCATCCTGTCGTCCTGGGTCTGCTTCAAAAGGTGGTATCTTCCATACATATTGTAAATCTTATCTCTACTCTGCCTTGCAGCGCCCAAGGAAAAGTTGTCGCTCAGGGCATATTCAAAACTGAACTGAATTGTAGCCCCATTGTCGATTCCATACAAGTTCTGGATTCCTCCGTCTATTGTCCCAAAGGTATGCATGATGGCAAAATGAAGCGTCTTTTTATCCAGCGGTTCCACCGTTAGCAGGTTGATGTGCCGGGGAGCATGAAATATTAAATCAACTTCATTAACCTCCATAGCTGGTTTTCTTTCCAATTGCGCTTCGACTACAAGGGGTAGGCAACCGATTACAATAAGAAATAGGATTCTTTTCATTTTTTTGCTTTTAGAGTGGCTCGTATGGTAACCTCTTGCTCTTCTGCAAGTTCATAAAATACTACTTTAGGGATGTCGATATTGTAATCACCGAGCAACACCTTAAAAGAAGCATCTAGCTGAATTTCCGTATCCGAGAGGGACGTCAGTTTTCCAGGTACCTGGATCTCTTGCTCCACGCCATGAATTTTGAAAATACCTTTAGCGGAGACCGACATGCTTTGTCCGATTTCCAGTTTGGGGAGTGGATTAATCTTTCCGGTAAATTCGGCGTATGGATACCTTTTGGTCTCTAGGTAATTTTCCCGCATATGCCTATCCCGAAGACCTATTCCGGTTTTAAAGGTATTCAAGTCAACATAAAAATCCAGCATATTCATATCCAGATCCATCAATCCGTTGAGATTTGATGACTTTCCGGTAAACTCATTTAGTGGTGCCTTGGAAAGAAATTCAACATGACCGCTTTCCGTCATAAATACTTGACAGTTTCCGGAAATGCTAACTGCCAACAGGAAATTTATTAGGAGAACGTTGGCCCGTTTCATTAGTCCAAATTTACGGTCAGGGTAGAGTTGTTTACTGAAGTCGGGTATGACCGCAGTGGCTGCGTAGCAGGACCGGTGACCACCGCACCGTTTCGGTCAAATCGGGAACCATGGCAAGCACATGTAAATACATCGTTGGCAAAGCTCCAGAATCTGTCGCACTGTTCATGGGTACAGATTGAAGTAAGGGCATTGTAGGTATTGTTGCCCATATTTACAATTAGTACCCGTGGAGCGGTGACCAATACCCAGCCTCCATCAGCTGCCAAAGAGGTGGCCAAAGTCAGATCCACTGTTATGGCGTCGGCGGTGGTCGTAATTCCACTTTCGGAAGTCGGGCTAGGGTCTGGAGTGGGCTCGTTGTCATCGGAAGAGCATCCAGTAAAAAATGATACCCCAAATACGGACATTACTGCAAGGGAACCCGATTTCTTTAGAAACTCCCTTCTTTCTCCAGTAAGCGAGCCAGTTTGGATGTAAGTAGTTGTTTTCATAATAAAATATACGGATGAAAGAGGTCGACTGGATTAAAATTTGTTTATTAATTAAAAAAACCGCTTCAAGAAAGCATTGTTTGATATTTTGGTGTTACAATCTATTCTATAATGATTCTGAATTCTCTGTTTAAAAAACAAATCCCTGCTCTATGTGGTTAAGTGGAAACCTACACCGGAGAAATCGCATATTTTTTGTTCTTCAATTCTTCAGCATTAACCACCCCACAGGCTTGTAGTATGGGAATAGAAAGAAGTCTTGTTGATGCTAGTTGAAAAAAATGGTACTAAGCCAAATCGAGCACTAACAAAAAAATGACTACCCATAATTAAATAGATAGTCATTTTCAATCCTGCTATAAAGGTTCGTTACATAAAACGTAGCTGGGGAAGGGGTACCCCTTTTTGTCCAAATTTGGTTACTCTTTGTTTTTATCCTTTTCCTCGTTGTCGACTTTTTCAGTTTTGGGATTAGACTTGCCTTTGTCCTTTTTAATTTTATCATACTCCTCTTCCTTGGGCGGCCGCGAACCGCGGGAATCCCCGGGAGTTTCACGGGTGGTTCCTTTGTCAACACCCCCGTTCTTTTTGCCTAGCGAAGCAAGAGGTAGATTATGTGAATAATTATTGATTATGATCACCATGGTAAATTGGTTTAGTTGTTCCTCACTGAATCCAAGAATCATTCCAGTTTGACGGTGGGATACCTGAATAAAGCCTAAAGGCTCTACAATGTTTTTTGCCAATATGGGTAGATCCCTTTGTATACATGGCAAAGAAATAAAAAACGCGTGCTGCGGATTGAAAAATAAAAATACTGGAAACAAAAATATTGAGCCCAGACCAAAAAACTAAGTACATGTCTTGGGCTGTTTTTAAAGTTTTGATCCTTTTAATAAATGCCTTTAAAATATCTGGCTTCACCGGATTTGAAAAGTAAATATACAAAATGGATAGGAATGACTACGATTTTCTATCGTTTTCACCTATTCCAAAAATTCAATAATATCTGCCTGTATTGTCAATATAGGTTGGGTATACACAAATAGGTTAAGTGCATCGACATCATACCGGACATTCACCAAAGCAAGGTTTCTGCCCTCTACACTTCCATGATTTGCCTCGAAATTACCCCAGAGGTTATCCATAGCAGTTTTATAGAGTGCTTTATCTCCACTTACACGAGCAACGCCCATTACCTGACTATACATTCCCACACCAAAAGAAACACCCAGTATATACCCTGCTTTTGACTCACCGGAGACAGACCTGGCAACGATTTGGTAATTGGCTTCGGACAATTGTACATTGGTCAGGGAAGAGGACATATGCATGCCTGATGAGGCACATCCTGAAAGTAAAATTGCCGTTACAACCACGCCCATTAAATTTTGAATAAGCTTTTTCATGACAAAAGTTTTTGATAGTAAAATTCAAATTTTTACAAATATATATAATTGGAAGTAAGGCACATATGACTTAAATCATGTTTTTTTTATGATAGTAATCTTTTTATTTTTATCATAAATACCCGACCTTTCGAGCCGATAAAAGCAAAAAAGCATTTACATCTAATACCAAGAAAATGGAATTCATTGGCTGGATATTGATACTAATATTAGTGCTGATTATCTGGATCATTTTTCAGCCAGTCTATCTCATAGTAGATACCAAAAAGAATAAATATACATTTTCCCAAGTTGGAACCTTCCACCTTTCTTATTTTCCACTTCAAAAGCCTCGTTTTAAAGTAAAGTTTTTTGGGATAACAATCCCAAACTCGGATAAATCCGATAAGAAACCTATGAAAAAAAGGAATAGAAAGCCTTTCATCAAAAGATCGCTCTCGTCATGGATATTTCTTTTAAAGGGTTTGTTGAAAAGTTTTAGGGTGAAGAAACTGGTGGGCACAGCTGATTTAGATGATGTAGTGCTCAATTCACAGCTTTTTGCCATATACCCAATTGTCAACCAAGGTCCAATTCAGTTGACCACAAACTTCGACAATATCTATTTCCTAGACCTAATCATCGAAGCAAGACTTAATAAAATGCTATATATATTTATCATATTCTTAACTAAAAAATAAAATCATGGAAGCGAATTTTAGTTCTGTTATCGAAAAGCTGACCGAATTCCTAAATCGGGAGGCCAAAACTGAAACCGTAGTAGGTGAACAATTCATTCTGGGAGAATTTACCTGCGTGCCGGTGGTGCGTGTAGGCATGGGCCTCGGAAGTGGAGGAGGCGAAGGTGATTCCTCCAAAAACGGAAAAGGGCATGGCTTGGGAGCCGGCGTGGGAATGGGTATTGAACCTATCGGATTTTTGGTGACTAAAGGATCCGAGATTTCCTTTATCTCCACCCATCAGGAGAAAGGTATTTCAAAGATGTTCGATAAAGTGCCGGATCTCCTTATGTCTTTGATACAAAAGAAGGATTCCGAACAGGCGAAGAATTGAAAATGAATCGGTGATTATTGTGAAAAAGGGCTCAAATTCAACTTGGGCCCTTTCCAGTTTGGTAGTGAATAAATGTAAATTGCGATAAACAGTTCATGCTTACCATGGAAACCATCCAACCTTACCTGTTACCGTACATTATTTCCAACCTTGCGGCCATTATTTTCCTAATATCTTCTATCTATCAAACCAAGTTAACCCGATTCTTGTTTCTTTTGCTTTTTGGCTGGGCCAGTTGGCTCAATTATACTGTTGCTCACCAAAATCCAGAGGATTATTTGGCTTATGCAGATCTAGCTATCCCCATATACAGAGACTTTATCAACGGCTGGTTTAAAAACAATATTACTAAAATGGTCACCTTGATTTCTGTTTGCCAGGGATTGATCGCATTTGGGATGGCATTTAAAGGCGTTTGGGTCAAGCTTGCCTGTTTCGGTTCAATTATTTTTTTCCTCTCTATTGCTCCCCTTGGAGTTGGAGCAGCTTTTCCCTTTCCGCTTATTACTGCATTTGCCGCATACCTGATAATTAAAAAGGATAATTTAGATTATTTATGGAAATTCAAAAAAGTGAATCAATCATGACCTCACACCCGGCATGAGGTCATTTATTCTAATCCAAACCAGTACGTGGCTGAACTCGGTCAGCATGGGCTACCCTGCCTTTGGAATAATAAACTATTTAAATTATATTTACTATAGCTATAAAATTTAGCCAGTTCATTTACTACCAAATACCTACCACTTTAATTTTGAATTACCATATACTTTGGCTAAACACAAGGAATTTGGAATTGGCACCATTGTGAATAAATGATCCACTCATCATGCAAAGGCGTTTTTCATTATTATTGATTTTTGTTCCCCTATTACTCAAAGCCCAAACCACTCCGGATGCCAGTGAGATAATCCGCAAGGCAGAGGATCAGCTCAGGGGCAATTCCAGTGAAGCCAGCATAAGCATGTCTGTCATCCGTCCTGACTACACTAGAAATGTGTCATTCAAAAGCTGGTCGCTCGGAGATGATTATGGCCTAACGCTCATCATTGCTCCTGCACGTGACCAGGGAATGGCATTCCTGAAAAGGGGCAGGGAAGTGTGGAACTGGCAACCCAGCATAGACCGATCCATAAAAATGCCCCCGTCCATGATGTTGCAGGGATGGATGGGATCAGATCTCACAACTGAAGACCTGGTCAGGCAGAATTCCATTTTAAATGATTACGATCACAAGCTCCTAGCAGATGCCAATGTGGATGGGAATCTTTGCTACACCATAGCATTGACGCCTAAAGAACAGGCCGCGGTAGTTTGGGGGAAACTTATCATGTATATCGGGAAATCGGATTATCTGCAATACAAAACGGAATTTTTCGACGAAGATATGGAACTGGTTAATACCATTACCGGAAAGGTACCCAGAACATTTGGCTCACGCACAGTCCTGACGGAGCTTGAGGTAATTCCTAAGGGGAAACCCGGACATAAGACCATTTTTAAGTATGATGCGCTGGAATTTGACGTAGAAGTCCAAGAGAGCTTTTTCAGCCTCCAAAACCTCAAAAGACTGCGCCCCTGATGTATCTTTTCAAAATGGCATTTCGGAATATCTGGCGAAACAAGAGGCGCACGCTGATAACAGCTACTTCCATCATGTTTGCAGCCCTGCTTACGATCAGCCTCACTTCCATTGAAACGGGAATGTGGGAAAAGATGCTCAATAGCATGGTCGAGCAAACTACTGGACATATACAATTACAGACCGAAGACTATTTTGACGAACCGGTATTGGACCATGCTTTCAGCCTTTCTATAGAGACGACTAAAAAGTTATTCGAGGATCCCGCGATACTGCAAGTGAATCCCCGCCTTCAAAATTTCGTACTGTCTTCCTATGAGGAGCGAACCCGCCCCGTATTGATTACCGGTGTATATCCTCAACGTGAAGCGGCCATGACGGGACTAGATGAAAAGATAATTGCAGGTGAATATTTGACAGATGAGCCTGGTGGTGGCATTTTGCTGGGAGAAGGCATTTTTAACCGAATGGGGATGCATTTAGGGGATTCCTTGGTGTTTATTGGACAGGGTTACAGAGGTGCTTTTGCGGTGGGAATGATGCCCGTAAAAGGTGTGTTAAGGTTTCCACTTTCGGAAATGAACAATCAGTTGGTCTTCACAAATATGGCGGATGCCAGTGAATTGTTTCAAGCATATGGCCTATACACCGGAGTAATGCTGATGTTGGAAACTATGGGTGGAATGAAGTCGGCCACACCTCGTATCAATGAATTACTGCAAGACTACCCGGGGTTACGGGCTTACGAGTGGTCTGAACTCATGCCTGAGTTGATACAGGCTAAGGAAGTGGACGAGGCATCTACAATCATTACCATGTATATCCTATACCTCGTGGTTAGTTTTGGCATATTTGGAACCTTGCTGATGCTCCTGAACGAAAGAAAAAGGGAAATGGGGGTCCTGCTTTCTATTGGAATGAAACGGGCCCACATCATGCTGATGGTATGGATGGAATTTATGCTTATGGCTGCGCTGGGCCTTGTAACCGCCATGGCTTTGTCTTATATGCTGCTTAGCTACCTTAAAAACAATCCCATATCTCTCGGCGAAAGTATGCAGGAAGCGTTTGATCAATTTGGCATGGAAGCAGTACTAACAGCTACCCTCAATCCCTACATCTTTTTAAGGGAATTAATGACGGTGAGTGTCATAGTAACGCTTCTGTCCTTATATTCCCTTTGGAAGATTTTACGAATGAATCCTTTACAGGCAATGAGATCCTAAGTCTATGAAGATGGTTATCAAACTGGCATGGTTGAATATTTGGAGAAATCCAGTCCGAACAGGAGTGGTCATGGCAGCTGTGGTAATAGGTATATGGGCACTTGTGTTCCTGCTGGGCTTTTTCAATGGCATGGTTGATTCCTACATCAATGCTACCATTGAAAGTAGGACTTCGCATTTACAAATCCATCACCCCGAATTCGTGGAGGATCCCGAAGTGATTTATTATTTGGAGCCTGCTGAACTGTTTCGGGAAAAGCTCCATGATGACAAACGGGTGAAAACAACTGCAGAGAGACTGGTGCTGCAGGGCTTGCTTTCATCCGCTTCGGGCAGCCGGGGTGTGATGGTAAAAGGCGTTAAGCCGGAACAAGAAAAAGAAATCTCCGCCCTCGACAGAAAACTGGCAGAAGGTGAATACCTCGATGTGGATAGGCGTAATCCAATATTGGTCAGTAAAGGAATGGGTCGAAGACTTGGCGTCTCCTTGAATCAACATCTGGTGTTGAGCTTTCAAAATGTGGATGGTGAATTTGCAAGTGGACGCTTTCGCGTAGTCGCGTGGTATGACACAGGAAATACGCAGGAGGATGATATGGTGGCTTTTGTACGCTACGATGACCTGTTGGCATTGAGCCTTATGGAAGGGACTGCTTTTCATGAGATGGCGGTAATATTACATGATATCAAAGATGTACCCGCTTTTCAGTCGGAGTTTTCCAAAGTATTTGATGACGCTCGTATCCGTTCCTATACTGAAATTTCTCCGGATATGGTCTTATACAATGAACAAATAAAGACCATGTTAAGCATTGTGATAATCGTGGTGATGATTGCCCTACTATTTGGGATAATAAACACCATGCTAATGGCTGTGTTAGAAAGACAAAGAGAGCTGGGTATGCTAATGGCCATCGGAATGAACCGAAGAAAAATCTTCTCCATGATTACCTTAGAATCCGTTATTATGTGTACGGTCGCAGCCCCGATTGGAGTCCTGATTGGCTACCTTACCATTAGTTTTTTGGGAAAAGCGGGAATTGATCTGAGAACCTGGTCCGATGGACTGGAGCAATTTGGCATCGGGACGGTGATTTATCCAAATCTTGGAAGGGCCACATATGTTGAAATCGTATTTGCATTAGTCATCACAGCCATTGTAGCAGGCATCTATCCATCCATAAAGGCAATTTCCCTCAAACCTGTGGAAGCCATTCGGAAACTATAAAGTCACGAGCCATGTCAGAAATAGTCATCAAAACAGCAGGACTGTACAAAATATACAATGAAGACACCATACCTGTGTACGCTTTGCGCGATGTAAGTGTGGAAATAGAAAGAGGTGCTTTTGTGGCGGTGGTAGGGCCTTCAGGCTCCGGAAAAACGACTTTGCTAAACATCGTTGGAGGCCTGGATCAACCTACCCGTGGTAATGTGACAGTGGACGATAGAGAACTTGCTGGAATGAGCGAGAATGAATTGATCAATTTCAGAAGAGACCACATCGGATTTGTCTTTCAGGCCTTCAACCTTATTCCGGTACTCACAGCCAGAGAGAATGCCGAATTTGTAATGCTATTACAAGGCATCCCCGATCCCGAGAGATCTGAAAGGGTAGATGGTCTACTTAAAGCCGTTGGCATTGCCGACAAGGCTGGAAACAAACCAAGTGAGCTATCCGGCGGACAACAGCAGCGGGTAGCCGTAGCGCGAGCCCTAGCCCCCAAACCTGCATTTGTACTGGCAGATGAGCCCACAGCCAATCTCGATACAACGTCTGCCTACAACCTGCTCGACATGATGGAAAAATTGAATAAAGAGGAGCATATCACCTTCGTTTTTTCTACACACGACCCCCGGGTAATGGAAAGAGCCAGAAGAATTATCACCCTCGAAGACGGGGCCGTGGTTAGCGATGTTGTAAAATAATTTCCCTGGTCGTCACTCTTATTTTAAAATGTGCTGCAACATAGGTTCGAAAATAGCATTAATATTCCTCCTGAGTCTTAGCGGGATTTTACAGACTCATCCTTCCTTTTGTCAGGCTGACTCCATCAGATACAATGTATCTGGCTATTTGAAAAATATGCAAACTGCCGTGTTTCCAGGAGATGATATGCTATTGATGGAAAACCTCATCCACCACCGGTTGAACCTTCGAGTAGATGTTGATGATAAGTGGAGTTTTCATGCCGGGATACGAAACCGGATTTTCGCAGGAAATCTCACCGGCATGAATGAAAATTTTGGCCAACAATTGGAAGCTATTTCCGATGATTGGATTCCTTTGTCGGCTTTATGGGTGGAGCGCACCCAATATGCGATTCATTCAACCCTAGACAGGTTTTACACGGAGTGGAACCACAAGAATTGGAATATTCGGGCAGGACGTCAGCGTGTAAACTGGGGACAAAATATTGCCTTTAATCCGAATGATCTTTTTAATGTTTATAATTTTCTCGATTTTGATTATGAGGAGAGGCCAGGAACTGACGCCATCCGGGTTCAATACTACACGGGCTTTGCATCCGGTTTTGATGTGGTCGTAAAAGGGGGAAAAGACAGGGAAAACATAGGGCTTGGCGGAAGGTGGTTTCTTAATACGAATGAATATGACATGCAGTTTATTGGAGGATTGACCAACGGTGATATAGCCGTTGGTGGAGGGTGGTCGGGATATTTAAGAACCATTGGCTGGAAAGGTGAGCTGACTTGGTTTCATCCACTTTGGGACCAGGATAAAAAGCAAGCTATTAGTGCCAGTACGGGCATAGACCACAGCTTGGGTAAGGGATGGTTTATGTACCTGAGCTATTTATTCAACAGTGATGTACCGGAGGGAAACCTATTGCTCCTGGATCCAAACCGCGTACTTACTGCCAGAACAATTTTCCCTTTCAAACACAATTTATTAACACAGATTAGCTACCCTATCACACCGCTGGTTTCCGCCTCGGGTGCATTCATTTACTCCGTAAACGAAAACCATCCATTGATTCTGAACCCCAGTTTACAGCTAAGCCTAGCAGAAAATTGGGACATTGATATCATTGGACAGGTATTCAGGCCAATGGCAAAGGATAGTGAATTATCACCAGTAGGTTTGTGGTTTTTGAGGGTGCGCTGGAGCTATTGAGCTTATCTGCAAAAGAACCAAATCAGGACCCAATTGCTCACTAACATTTACAGAAAATTACACCATTATCCCCCAACGAAGATGAAAAGAGTTGACATTTTCCTACCCAAACTTTTGGATAATTTGCTAACTTAGTACCTTACCAAATATTCCCAAGACAATAACCATGGATCGACGAATATTTTTGAAGCAAATGGCCAAAACACTGCCCATTGCCACCCTGTTACCCCATTTCCCGCTATTGGCAGATAACTGGCTGGATCGGGTGAAAATCACGGATGTCAAATGCCTGAGGACACAACTTGGACTTAGGGTAAGCCCGCTGGTGAAAATAGAGACCGACCAAGGGGTAATTGGGATTGGCGAATGCCACCACGACGAAAACGGCTTTGGCGCCAAGGACATCATAGAAAATGCCCTAAAGCCAATCTTATTAGGGCAAGATCCCTTTGATTTGGAAAGGCTACTTTTTAAAATGGGTACCCGCACCTCTTATTATGGCGGAAACCACGGGATCGCCACCCAT
>DATHWC010000052.1:0-15012 GCA_035460985.1 Lunatimonas sp. | reverse complement strand
GTATTTACAAAACAAACCAAGTCTCCAACTTCCGGAAATTGGGGGAAAGTGATTTTTCGCTTTAGAATTAATTCTTGCTCCAAACAATACGCACCAACAAAATAAACCTCACATTCCTCCGTGTCCTTTTTTGTTTTCGGTATAAACAATGGATCTAATAGAAAGTCAGCACTTGAGCTGAACATTTGTGTTCTGTTCATTTCCAAACCAATTAGGTTTCGGCCTTCGGCATCTTTTTTACGGAATGCCACCTTTGCTACCGTTATCCCGCATTGATCTAATAGGGATCTTCCTGGCTCAATCCTCAGTTCAATATGTTTTTGCTTGAGATGATGAAAAAGGGGAAGACCGTTTTTTTGACCTGTAATTATCCTTTCAATGAATTTATCTTGGTTAGTTTCATTATAGTATGGGTAGACCTTGGTTTCGCCATGGACTTTATTATCGATCTGAATTAATCCCAATGGATCTTTTCTAAACGTAATTTCCTCTTTTTCAGGGCTGAGAGATTCTCTAAGCGCTTCATGAAATCGTTCCCATTCAGAAACTGAACGCAAATAATTCATCAATATTCCGCCACCCATATCGATGAATGTTGTTTTAAAACCAGCCTTGGACATAAGTTTGCTTAAATCGAGGGCCTGGGAAAGGGCTGCAATGCGTTCTTCGATTGAATATCCCGATAAATGGAAATGCAACCCTTTATAATGAAACCTGTTGTACTTACCTTTCGGATGGAGATAGTTTCGGAGAAATTCAGGTAGTTCACTTAAGTCAAAACCAAATCTTGTATATAACTTTATGTCATTGTGGATAAATCCCCCTATTCTAAAACCTACCGACAATGTATTATCTTTCTCCTCTAATATTTCCTGCAGCAAATCGCATTCATCCTCGTTATCTAAAACAACCGGTATTTGATGTTCCACAGCAAAGGTTAACAGTTCCCTGGTTTTGACCGCTGCGGTTATGGTGATCATTTCGGGACTTAATCCTGCTTGGATGCACTCTTTTATCTCATTTAGACTCGCGGTGTCTACTCCAAATCCATATTGCTTGGCCGCCCATACAAAGCATTTGCTCTTATTGGCTTTACGGGCAAAAAAGACCTTACTGATTACGCCGTATTTGTGGAATATACGGTTGAATCTCAAATAATTCTGACCAAAGGAAATAAGATTATGTATATTGATCGGAGAGCCGTATTTCTCTATCCAACTTTGGAGTAATGAACTATGAGCGGTAAGGTCTTTAATCCATGGATGGACAATAGGGGTTAATTTGGGAGGTTGTGTTGACATAATTATTGACGATTTTTTCTGCCCATGGCGTGATAAAATTATTATTGGTACGGGAAAGACTTTCATTGTCCAAGGTCCAACCCTCTGTAGGGGTACCATTTAGGGTCACCCCCTTGAAGTTTAAAAGGGCTCCTTCTTTATCTAGTTCAAGGCAGCCCGGACTATAGTTGCCATTTTGATAGGGGCCAATTCCGTATTTTTCATGAAGATGCTTGTAGATGGGTGGCTGTGATTTGAAATCGGCCATTTTGGCAATGCGTGCGTTTATAAGGATTTCTCCTTTGATTGATTTTAACGTAATTTTTGAATTAATGTTGAATATTTTTGTTTGCCCATCAACGTCCAGTTTTGGAGATGGTCCAATATCAAATCGGATGATATCCGCTTCCGCAAGCGCATAGATTTTTCGCATGTTCCAAATGGGCGGACCATAACTAACTCGTTGAAACTTCCCAAAATATACTCGATCCACCTGTTCCTGACTTTTCCCTGACATGCCTCCGAAATTATATAGTTTGCGAAAGCTCGGATAGATGGCTCGCCACACCGCTGACATCTCCAGAATGGATTGAATCTCGAGGGAAAATTGATCAGGTACAATGGTTTGCTTTATATATTCTAAAATAGCATTGTGATCAAAACTTGATGTATTTGCTGGCACTAAAAATTCTCCCAGATCGAATGGTGCGAAACCCGGAATTACCGCCTGGGCCAAATTTTCCAATTCCTCAAGACTCGAATCCCCTGAGTGGAATAGGGCATCATATCGGTTTAAAAGGTTTTTGACAAATTGATAACGATATTCCCTTTCAATTATCGGATAGATATCCGTATCAAAGTCTAGCCTTTTTCCAGATGCTAGTAACTTTTCGACATACCTGCCAGTAAAATATTTTAATGGAAGGCTTTCCGATCCATCTGCTTTACGTGCAAGCATCGGAAGACCCGATCTCGAAAAAGGATATATTTTAGCGGGCTCTAATCCTGAAGGAATATAGGTCATTGAATTTTTTGTAGATTCAAATCTTCCACCCAGCCCCTCAGTCAAGCCTAAAACCGCATCCACGAAAGTTAATCCCATCCCTTGAATCAGCACATTTTTACCGGCAAAATCAATATTTCTAAAGCGCGTTACTGGATAGATGTGCTCCAAATAGGTGTTATCCGCAGTCTCCATCCTTAATTGCTTCGACAATTCATCCTCGAAAGAGTAACTGTGGCCGGTACATAGAATAACCTCTGTAAAGGAGTGAAACTCCCTATTTCCCGAAGAAAGGGACAGTACCTCACCATCAATATCCAGGGATGTTATGGCACTTGGAACCAACTTAACGCTAACTGTATCGGGCAGTGATGAGATTACCTGACACAGACAATGTTGTAGATAGATCCCTGTCAATGCCCTTGAGCAAAAATCTTCGGGATGGGCAATAAGCCCACACTTATCCTGATATTTATTTATGAAGTCCAGGAGAGAAACTCTATCCTTCACCATCTGTTCAGGTTCTTCGGTCCAAAAGTTGACGTTTCCCAAACTGTAATTAATCAACAAATAATCAGGCTGTTCGGGTAAATAATTGGGGCCACTTGCAAAATCCGCGTTGTTGTTAAAACATACAATTTCAAGCTTTTCATCAGGCAATCGCGTCTGCCAGACACTGGCCAAGCGCTCTATGGCGTAAGCCCCTTTTGGCCCCCCACCGACAATGCCAATTCGAAAACTCGAAGAAGGTTTGATTTCTTGGAATAAGTTTTCTCGAAGAATTGCTTGGTTTCGTCGGTTAATCTTGGAGAACGCCTGTTTGGACCAGATCTTCATGTACGGATTTGTTAATTTTTTCTAAGGTTCTATTACCATAATTTTTCCGGATCCAATCATCCGAGTAAATGGTATCCAAATAGCGTTCGCCCCGGTCGCAGATAATGATGACTGCATTTTGCCCAGGCAATATGCCTGACTTCTTAACAGCCGCTACCAATGCTCCTGTAGATCCGCCTGCTAAAATAGCTTCGTGTTTTAATAGTTGCTTGCACCCTGTGATGCTTTCCCATTCTTCAATCATTATTGGCTCTGCCAATATTTCCCTATTCACAAAACTGGAGGGTTTCGACGCGCCAAAACCCGGGATAACTCTTTTTCCTGATTTCCCCCCAAAGATGACACTTCCTTGGGCATCTACCGGAACTACCGAGGTGTTATTATGGGATTGATTGAAATAATCAGCGAACCCCATTAAAGTACCACATGTACTTGTAGCGACAAATATATAATCCGGAGCATATCCCAATTGGGAAACAATCTCTTTAGAAGTTTGGTGATGGGTTAAGGGATTCAGTGGGTTTTCGTACTGCTGGGTCCAAAATGAATTGGGATATTCATCCAATAATTCGTACACACGGGCTATTCTCTGTTTCAAATAAGAACCCGATTCATCGGCTTCCGTTACAATTTCTACTTTAGCCCCATAAGCATGCAAGAGGTGAAATGTTTGTCGGTTGATATAAGGGTCTACCACCAAGTGCAGCTTTAATCCGTGATACATGCATATTTGAGCCAACCCGATGCCCATATTCCCCGAGGTGCTTTCGAGAATTATGGTATCTCTGTCGATCAAACCCATTTTTAGTGATTCTTCAATAATGAATTTCGAAGTCCGGTCCTTGATGCTTCCGGCTGGATTTAGCATTTCCATTTTACCGTAGACCTCATATCCTGGAAAAAGCTTGGAGAGATGTACCAGCGGAGTATTTCCTATTAATGAGGGGGTTCCATTTACAGTGGAATTTGATATATTTGAAAACTTCATACGAGCAATTAGTTACGTTATTAATTATGGTTGCAAGAAGGATACCAAATGAATTTTAATTTAATAAACATATAAAGAATTAAATTATATATAATTATTTTTATTTATTTATAAATAAAAAATTATTTAATTGTTTTATTAAATTATTAACGGGAATAATATTCCTCACCGGTTATGTATTCTGAGATTTTTTTTCCCAGTATCAAAAGTCCGATGGTGGAATTAGCCCCCAATTATTTCCCCTCCATTGATATGAATAACTTGGCCCGTTATGTAACTGCTGTCCTCGGATGCTAAAAATACAAATGCCGGCCCGACCTCTGACGGTTGTCCGGCTCTTCCCATTGGTGTTTTTTTTCCGAATTCTTCAATATCATCGAAAGTGGCAACAATCAATGGAGTCCAGATGGGACCGGGTGCAATGGCATTTACGCGAATTCCCTTTTCGGCCAGATTGGCGGCCAATGAACGTGTAAAGGAAACGATGGCCCCTTTCGTACTGGCATAATCCAACAAATGTTCACTTCCTCTGTAGGCCGTTACAGACGTTGTATTAATGATAGTGTCCCCCTTTTCCATTTTTGGCAGCACTTCCTTCACCAGATAGAAAAAAGAGTAAATGTTAGTTTCAAATGTTTCCTCGAGTTGTTTCTTACTGATTTCCGTTATTGAATCTTTTGGATGTTGAACTGCCGCATTGTTTACAAGCACATTTATGTTTCCAAATTCCTCCAAGGTTTCTTTAACTGCTGATTTGCAAAAAGATTCTTTTCGAAGATCTCCTTTAATTAAAAGGCAAGCTACTTTTTCTTTCTCAACCATTGATTTAGTTTCCAAAGCATCAGATTCTTCACTTAAATAGACTATTGCAATATCAGCACCTTCTCTGGCCATGTGTACGGCTGCACTTCTTCCAATCCCACTGTCTCCACCAGTAATCAACACAGTTTTGCCGGTAAGTTTCCCCACTCCTTTGTAGGATTTCCGGATGACTTCCGGCACTGGTTTCATCTTACTCTCTTTGCCGGGCAGAGCCTGACTTTGTTCTGGAAATTTAGCTGGCTTAGTCATAACGTTATAATTAAGCCCATTCTGTATGTCGCAAACAGAATGGGCGGAGGGGTACGTTTTTTTTATTACAGGAAAACAGGAAAAGATAAGTTAGATTAGATCTTCACGTTCCCAGTGCCTGTGTTTACCTAAGGACTTAAGAAAACCTTCTGTTGTTGTATCTATATAAAGGTCCTCAGCACTTTTCAATTCATTTTTACAGCAAGGGAATCCCATTTCGTCTATGAACGTCTTGCTATCGCTCAGGACAAGTATAGGTTTGCAATGGTTGAAGGCGTCCATGACGAACTCTTTGACCTTACCATTGTTGAGGATTTCTTTAGCTGATCGGCTTTCATCACCGATGATTACGGCATCATAAAGGACCGAAGCCGTATTGAATAAAGTTTCATCGACTTTTACTTCATGTCCTTCCCGGCTTTTGAGATTTCCTAGTTGGGAGGAAACCACCATTAATTTTGATCCCGCTTCCTCCAATTGGCTTGATATGGATTTCAATTTTTCAGCGGTATGGTTTCCAATGGAGATAAAGGCAATTTTCCGGGATTTAGATGCATTTTTCACATTTTTTATAATGCTTAAGGCATCGTCTGATTTGGTGTTGGGGTCTCTTACTACTGAGGCGTAATGAGATTTATCCGCATCTGCCGGTTTGCTTTCATTCACAGGGGTTACCTTGTTTTCGGGTACAGGTATGCCCAGCACTTTTGCCACTTCCTGGGCCATTTTCAGGTCAATGTTGGTCAGTTGGTTGACAGTGTTTACCCGAATAGAGGGTCTTTCAACCTTAGATAGCTCAAACTGCAGGGCATTGATTATATGTTGTTGTTCCGTCTTGGTTTGGCTATTGTAAAACAATCTTGCCTGACTGAAGTGATCCATAAAGGATTTTGACCTATTCCTGATTTTTTTGGCATCGATTCGTTCTTCATGGCTGTGAAATCCGCCGTCCTTCATCATTGCCTGAAACGGGCAACCTCCGTCGATAGTATTTGGATGATAGCTAGCTACACCCGTGTTTATCTGCATGCGCATGTGGGCATCCCTTTGGTTATTTCGTATAGGATTGATAGACCGGTTTATGGGGATCTCATGAAAATTAGGACTGCCTAGACGGCTCAGTTGTGTGTCTGTATAACTGAAAAGGCGTCCCTGAAGCAGAGGATCGTTCGTGAAATCGATACCGGGAATAAGATGTCCGGGATGGAAGGCTACTTGTTCCGTCTCCGCAAAAAAATTATCAGGGTTTCTGTTCAGCGTCATCGTGCCCACTAATTGTACGGGGACCTCCGATTCTGGGATCAATTTGGTGGCATCCAGTATGTCAAAATCAAATTTGTGCTCATCCTCCTCCGCTATCAACTGTACACCAAGTTCCCATTCAGGGAAATCTCCGGAATCGATTGCGTTCCAGAGGTCCCTTTTATGAAAGTCCGGATCTTTTCCTGATATCTTTTGAGCCTCATCCCAGACTACAGAGTGAACACCAAGCTTTGGCTTCCAGTGAAATTTGACAAATGTAGACTGGTTATTTTCATTGATAAACCGGAATGTATGTACTCCAAAACCTTCCATCATCCGAAGACTCCTTGGAATTGCCCGATCACTCATGGCCCACATTATCATATGCATGCTTTCGGGCATTAGAGAGATAAAGTCCCAGAAAGTATCGTGTGCCGATGCGGCCTGTGGGATTTCATTATGGGGTTCCGCTTTCACGGCGTGAACCAAGTCCGGGAAATTCATCGCGTCTTGAATGAAAAATACGGGGATATTATTTCCCACCAGATCGTAGTTGCCTTCCTCAGTATAAAATTTAACCGAAAAGCCACGTACATCCCGTGCCAAGTCGGTGCTTCCTTTAGAACCGGCAACGGTAGAGAACCTAACGAATACAGGCACTTCCTTTCCGACCTCTGAAAACAATTTTGCTTTGGTAAATTTTTTTAATGAATCATGGAGCTTAAAGACTCCATGGGCACCTGACCCTCTTGCATGCACAATACGCTCAGGAATACGCTCATGATCAAAATGCGTGATTTTTTCTCTTAAAATGAAATCCTCCAAAAGTGAGGGACCCCGATCACCGGCTTTCAAGCTGTTGTGATCATCGTTAATTTTCAGGCCCTGATCCGTCGTCATTGCCGACTCTCCCTGCTTCAGGGTGTTTTTTTCCAGATCTCTTAATTTTGGGTTTTCTGATTGTGGTGTTTCTTCCATTGCCTTTTTTGTTTTTTGGTAAAAGATATAGAGCTCAGTCTTGGGACTATGATAATATTTGTAAAAATCAAAGTCATATTTTTGCTATGAACTGATGTTTCTAGTTAAGAAAACAACTTGCAATGCCCATTCCAAAAAGCGGAATTTGTGATTTTTCAATTATGAAAAAATCACAAATTATTTGTAAGGTACGCGGGAAGCAGAACCGCTCTAACCCTCCAGCAATTTTAATAGTAATTTTTCAGAAGCGGAAAGTCCAGTTGGGGATTTGCTTTCCCGAAATGGGTTTTTTAATGGTATTTCACCAGCTTCCATTTTTGAAAGAATCAGAGGATGTACGTAATATCCTTTGCAAATGGTAGGTGTGTTGCCTAGTTCTTTTGATACCAGGCGGATGAGTGTAGGCTCTAACTTTTTCCTTGGAGAAGCCCCCTGCATTTCCACAGCCATGGGTAATAATTCTACAGCCAGACGGCTGCCCACCCAAGTTCTGAAATCCTTGCAGGAAAATGTATTGCCGATTATTTCCTGCATATATTCCTGCACATCGTGGCTGTCCAAACTCTGCGTTCTGCCTTTTTCGTCCAAGTATTTGAATAGTTCATAACCGGGTATTTGGGAAACTTTCTTGATGTACCTCGCTAATGCTTGATCTTCAATGGAGATTTCCCGTTCCTTATTGCTTTTCCCCTTATATCTCAACACGAGCCGGCTTCCCTCTATCTGTAGATGTTTCCTTCGGAGGGTGGAGAGGCCATAGGTCTGATTGGTCTTTTCATAGATTTTATTTCCAATCCGAATACCAGTCTCGTCCAGTATTTCCACCATTAAGGCAAGTACTTTTTCTTTCACCCACGATTTTTTCCGCAAATCTCGCGCAACCTTTTTCCGCAGGTTTGGAAGTTTTTTGCCGAAGGCTGACATTCGGTAGAATTTTTCTTCCTGCCGGTGTCTTTCCCACTCTGCATGGTAAATGTATTGTTTCCTCCCCTTTAAATCCCTTCCCGTCGCTTGAATATGACCATTCTCGAATTTGCAGACATTAACCTCTGTCCACATGGGTGGTATAACCAATGCGTTAATTCTGTTCAATACTTTTTTGGAAGTTAATCTTTCACCTTTTTCGTTTAGGTAAATAAAACCTCTGCCTCTTTTCTTCCGCTGAAAGCTCATGGATTCATCGCCGATGTGAAGAATACATGCCATCATCTTGACAGGATTAAACCTCCATAGGAGGGGATGTCTACCATGATGGAGTGTGGCAATCCCTCTATGCCTTCCATGCTATTAATTTCAGACAATTCTACTTGGGCAAACGCTTCGTCGTACCCTTTCCAACCACTGTTGAAAACCACCTTCCAATTACCTTCATAAGGCAATCCTATTCGATATCCGTATTTGGTTTCGTATGCGAAATTGAGAATTACTATGACCGGATTCTGTTCATCATCCCGATGGCTCCTGGAATAGGCCAATACCAATCCTTCGTCATTGCGGTGAAACAATTCGGTATTTTGGCCATTTAGTCCTCTTGTAAATCCCTCTTGGGATTTTCGGAGATTTATCAGGTCTCTGTACATGGTCACTATTCCATCAAAATTATCTACCCTGCTCCAATCGAGAGGTATCTCGTCACTGAAATATTCAAAACTCAGGAATTCCTGACCCTGAAAAAGCATCGGTATGGCAGGTGCTGTAAGCAACGTCAGTGCACCCAAGGTGGATTTCTTTTTCGCAAATTCGCCTTCTGCTGCTCCGGGTTGGATCTCATCAGGCAAGCGGGAGAAATCTTGGGAAACCTCATCATGGGACTCACCAAATATTACGCGTTGGAATATGTCATTGTTGAATGTTATAAACAGAACATCCACTAAGGACTGAAGATTTACGTTCCTATCTTCCTGTTCAGTTAATATTTCCTTAATTGTGTGGGCAAAACCGTTACCCCACTGGCAATGAAATCCCAATCCTCCGTTTTCAACCGTTTCTGTTACAGTCCTGTTAGTTTTAAGATCTTCGGCCATCATTACCTTATAAGGGAATTTTTCCCGGATCTCTCCGTTTAGCTCCCGCAGAAATGTTTTACCTTCTACCAATTCATCACTATCATCACCATTTTCATGATCCAATAATCTGATTATAGCGGTGGCGTCCAACCGTAATCCGTCGCATTGGTAATCCTCCAACCACATTATCGCATTATCACGAAGGTAGTTCCTGACCTCGGGTCTGCCATAATCTGGTCTCGTATCCCCCCAAGGAGTTTTGGCCTTATAATCATTAAAGAAATAAATGCCTCCCATTCCGTTTTCTTCCCAACCGTCAAACTGCCAGAGATCCATGTCGCTTGGACCAAAATGGTTGTATACCACATCCAACATTACGGCGATTCCCCTGATATGCGCCTCATAAATAAAATGCATCATTCCCTCCGGACCCCCATAAGAAGTCTCCACTGCAAATGGATGCGAGGGATTATAACCCCAGGAACGGTCTCCGGGAAATTCTGAAACCGGCATTAATTCGATTACATTTATTCCCAAATCCCGTAAATAATCCAGTTTTTCGGCAGCAGAATAAAAAGTTCCCACTTTACCTTCCTCTACTCCTTCCCCGTTAAATGTGCCCACATGAAGTTCATACACGACCCATTCATTCAGTGGAGCAGGTTTGAATTTATGATCTTTCCAGTCCTTTCTCAGATCAATGATAACCGCATTTCCATCGCTGTGAATCATTTTTTTAGCATACGGATCAGTTTTATGCAGAACCTTCTCATGATTGTGAATAACAAACTTGTATTCATCACCGGGCTTGGCGTCCCGGGAATGACAACTCCAATATCCGTTATCTTCTTGGGACATGGGGCAACTTTCTTCATTCCAATCATTAAAGCTTCCCATAACGAATAAACGCTCCGCATTGGGTGCCCATACTCGAAATGTGATGCCCTCAGGAGTAACTACTGCTCCCATCCCGGGATATTGCGATGCTTCCATATATTTGTAAAAGTTTGTTTAAATAGTATGACGAATTTATTTCTTTATTGTCCATTTTTTAAATCCCATGCCTGTCTAATTAGGAAAGTAGGCCCATCAATTGGATAATCTCTGTTCTTTTGCAAAGGACGTACTTAGAGATAAAGGGCACGGAGATCATTGATTATAGATGAATAGGATACATGGGTTCTCTGACAGAAATTGAGTGTTTCCCCTCGGTTTGGATGTGGGCGAGGTCCGCAACTCCACCATTTTCGTTATCGAAGGAAATTGAATTATTGTCACAGGACATCATCATCAAAAAGGCTGCACCCACAAACATAATTTTATTCGTTTTCATATCGTAATTTTTTCATCAATTCTACACTTAATATCCCTTTAACAATAGTTTTACCAAATTGAAAAACTTTTTGAAATTATCATTTTTAGGCATTGATATAGGACTAATGTTTTATTATTCAGGCTGTTTTTAGAATTTAATTTTTTTTCACTTAAACATTTTTAAATGCCTTTTTTCCTCAAATGCGGAATTATTTTTCCCAATCAAACAGGGTGAACAAGTTAGAATAAATAGCCCTTGAGTAGCTGAAATCGTCCATAAAACATTGAGAATCTTGGTTGAGCAAAAGCATGGACCAGTTTAAAAGAGCCGCAATTTTGCTACATGCCCTAATTAGTTGCTGTTCTCTGCGATTATTTTTTGGTATAAATTTAGCTATTCTTCAATATGGGAATTCTCCTGTCAAATTTTACATTATTAGCGACTTATGAGATCAATCTGGAATGGTTCAATTAGTTTTGGTTTAGTCACGATTCCGGTCAAAATGTATTCTGCCTCAGAGGACAGACGATTGCCATTAGACATGTTGGATAGTCATGACCATGCTAGAATCAGGTACAAACGCATAAATGAAAATACAGGCAAAGAAGTAGAATGGAAAGATATCGTGAAAGGGTATAAAAAGGGGGATAACTACGTCATTCTCGAAGATGAAGATTTTGAGCAAGCCAATGTTGTAAAAAGTAAAACGCTTGAAATTGAAGCTTTTGTAAACCAAAATGAAGTAGCGGATGTCCTTTTCAAAAAGCCTTATTTTTTAGAACCGCAAAAAGAAGGGGGGAAATCGTATAATTTACTTAGGGACGCCTTGAAGAAAACGAAAAAACTTGGATTGGCCACTTTTGTTATGCGGCAAAAAGAAAATCTGAGTCTGATTGGGGTTTATAAGGACATATTGGTTTTGAATGTAATCCGCTTTTCCGATGAAATCAGAGATGGCGCAGAACTGAAATTGCCGAAAACGAAGGTTTCTAAAAAAGAGGTAGATATGGCACTTTCGCTGATAGAACAGTATACCGAAAAGTTCGAATTTGGCAAGTACAAGGATATCTACAATGATCAGCTTATGAAAATTATAGAATCCAAAACAAGTGGGAAGAAGTTGGAAAAGACGAAATTCGACAGAGAAACCACTCCAGCCAAGGACCTAATGGCTCAACTTAAAGCCAGTTTGGAGAAAAAGAAAAAAGCTTCCTAATGGCACTTGATAAATATGCTGATAAACGGGATTTTTCAAAAACACCCGAACCTGCTGGTTCCGATTTAGAACTACCAACTTCCGTATCCAGGTTCGTAGTTCAGCGGCATAAGGCTAGAAGGTTGCATTATGACTTGAGATTGGAAATGGAAGGAGTACTTAAAAGTTGGGCAGTTCCCAAAGGTCCTTCCATGAACCCCAAGGACAAAAGACTTTCCATTCATACCGAGGATCACCCCATTGAATATTTAAAATTCGAAGGGATCATCCCCAAGGGCAACTACGGAGCAGGAAGTATGGTGATATGGGATGAAGGAACATTTAGGGTGGCAGCAGGAAGCAAGGGAGATTTGTCGGATCAATATGGTAGGGGAGACTTAAAGCTTGAATTTTTTGGCACCAAACTACTTGGTAATTTTGCCCTAGTACATACCCGGGGAGGGGAAAAAAATGACCAATGGCTTTTGATAAAAAAGGAAGACGAATTTGCGACAAGACTTTCCTATGATGCGGAAGAATGGCTGGAAACCAAAGACGAAAGCCCAACAAAGACTTCCGGACTAGATATCCGTAAGATGGTTAGTCCTATGCTAGCTGGAAAGACGACCTCCATTTTTAGCAAAGCAGGATGGATTTTTGAGATCAAATGGGATGGTTACAGGATCTTGGCAAATATTCACAATGGAAATGCTGAAATTTACTCCCGGAATGGGATATCCTATACCCAACACTTCCGATCCCTTCACCAAAACCTAAGCGGCATACCACACGATGTGGTGTTGGATGGAGAGGTAGTAATCGTGGACGAGGAAGGTAAGCCGGATTTCCAGAAGCTCCAGCACTATGCGGAGACAGGAGAGGGGGAATTAAGGTATTATGTGTTTGACATACTTTTTCTGAACGGGCACGATATTACCCATTTGCCCTTATTGGAAAGAAAAAGCCTGATTAATGCTGTAATAGAGGGGATACCACTCGTTTATTATTGTGACCATATCGAGAGTCTGGGAAATGCATTTTATGAACAGGCTGTTTCCTCCGGATTGGAAGGAGTAATGGCAAAAAAATCTGATTCGACCTATGAAATTGGCCGAAGAACGGAAAACTGGTTAAAAATAAAGTCTGTTGAAAGTCAGGAGGCGCTGATAGCAGGATATACGGAATCAGATGGCCGGTATTTTGGATCTTTAATTTTAGCTGTATATGAGAGCGGCAAATTGGTCTATGTAGGAAACTGCGGTACTGGATTCGATGATCAGACGCAGAGGGAACTGTGGGAAAAGTTTCAACCTCTCAAAAGAGCCAAATCCCCTTTTGACGAAAAAATTAACCTCAAAGGCAGAAAACCGCATTGGTTGGAGCCGTTGCTTATAGTGGAGGTAAAGTTCGCCAATTGGACGAAAAACGGCATGATGCGTCATCCCTCATTCAAAGGGATAAGAACGGACAAACTTGCGAGGGAAATACATCCGCTAGATCCGGTCGTATCAGCTTCAAATGGTAAGAATAAAACCGCGAAATCAGAAATTCTGGAGATAGGTGGGTTTGAAGTGCCTATTACTAACCTCGACAAAGTGTATTGGCCAGATTCTGGCATTACCAAATATCAACTACTGGATTATTACGTGTCAATTTCAGCGTATATTTTACCTTTTTTAAAGGACAGGCCTCAAAATATGCACCGCCATCCGGATGGAATCAACGCCCCTAGTTTTTATCACAAAGATACGGCTGGCATTTTCCCTGCTTGGATAGAAACTGTCCGAATTTATTCTTCATCATCGGAAAAGGACATTGAATACCTACTCTGCCAGAATGAAGCCACCCTGCTGTATATGGCAAATTTGGGCTGTATAGAAATTAACCCTTGGAATTCCAGAGTAGATTCCCTTGAAAACCCCGATTACGGTATCATTGATTTGGATCCTTCCTCAAAAAACACGTTTGATGAAGTGATCGAAGTAGCCCAAATGGCGTTTGAAATCCTCCAAAAAGGAAAAATAGACGCCTATTGCAAAACCTCCGGCTCCAAAGGGTTACATATTTATGTGCCATTTTCGGCGAAATATGCGTATGAAGATGTTAGGGATTTTGTCAAGGTGCTTTGCTATTTGATAGAAGAGAGACTTCCCGCACTTTGTACGATGGAGCGGATTAAGGATAAGCGGGGTGGGAAAGTTTATCTCGATTACCTCCAGAACCGAAAAGGGCAAACCTTAGCAGCACCATACTGTGTCCGGCCGAAGCCAGGCGCTACCGTTTCTGCCCCTTTGGAATGGAAGGAAGTAAAAGCGGGACTTGATATGAGGGACTTCACTATCTTTTCCATGCCGGAACGGATAAAAGCCATGCCGAACCTTTTTCTGGGAGTACTTGGTGACGGGATTAACTTAGAAGAGGCGTTGGAAAATTTGATGGCTTTGAAGGATTTATGAAAAACCCAAAAACCTTCCAGGTTTTACTTGATTTGAACAACTACTTAATTATCAATAGAAACCTGGAAGGTTTGAGCACGTAAGCGAAAAAAAACCCCAAAAATCAAAATAGAATTTTTGGGGGCAAAAGTTGGGTGGTTAAGCCATTTTTTAGTTACACCCCTTCATCTATAGTAGTCAAAGGAGGGACATTGTTTCCATATCCGGAATACCCTTTATTCTGGTTTATGATACCTTGCGTTTTGGCATTAATTGCATTTGCAGGGACGGGCCATAAAACTTGGTATGGACTCATGGTATAGGTGTCACCGTGACGGGTGAATACACCTTTATTGTAATAGTCGGTCACCTCCATAATTCGGTCATAATAAAAATTATCTTCCGAAAAGCTTGACATATTATATGTTTTTCCATTATGGGCAGGAATTCCGGTTTTGGCATAGATAAAGGCAATCCGAGTCAGTTCGGTATTTCTGGGTTCCTCATAATATAATTCCCGCGCTCTTTCATCCAGTACCGTTGCGATAGTGACCTGCTCAGGTCCGTAGGGAGCGGCTCCCGCCCGGGTTCTAACCGCAGTGATATCAGCGGCTGCGGCAGATGCATTGCCTTTCCACATATGGGCTTCAGCACGGAGCAGG
>DATHWC010000051.1:0-4464 GCA_035460985.1 Lunatimonas sp. | reverse complement strand
AAAAATCGCTTAACTTAATACCATTTAGTGGATACTACCCCCATTCTGGGTGCCTGGGATTACGACTTCAAAGAGTTTAGGGATATAAGGGGGAGGTGGATACTGCGCCGAGTGGGGGCGAGCAAAATGTACTTCGTAGGAAAGGCACAAAAAAAACCGCCCCTTCCAGAGCGGTTTCCCAAATTCTATCAAATAAGGTTTCCCCTACAACCTCTTGATCTCAATATTCCTAAACCAGATATCGTCGCCGTGGTCCTGTAGGGCAATGCGGCCTTCTTTGTATTTGGCAAAGCCGGGCATGTCTTTGAATTTGCTGCCGGCTACCATTTCATTCCAGGCATCGTCCCACATGGTGGTCTTTATGGTTTGTACGCCGTTTAGGTAAAACTCCAATTCGCCGTCATGTACGATGATTTCGGAGAGGTTCCATTCGCCGACTGGCTTTACGGGTTCTTGTTCGGAGGCGATCAGATCATACAGGTTAGCGGTACGGTGTGATACGATCTTGCCGTCAGCGTGCCCTTCGTTATCAAGTAGTTGGTATTCGGGTCCGGTGTGGTAGGTGGCACCGTATTCCCCATTGTCCACGACATGGAACATGATTCCGCTGTTTCCGTTTTTGGAGATCTTCCACTCCAGTCTTAGGTGAAAATCCGAAAAGCTTTCTTTGGTAACCAAGTCACCACCGGATAGGTTTTCCTCCTTTTTCTTGGTACCCTGGAAATATAAAGTGCCGTCTTCGATGGTCCAAGCATCGCCTGGGGTCTCTGCCTTGAATCCTTTAAACTGATCCAATGAGGTTCCATCAAAAAGCGTAATCCATTCACCTCCGTTGGAGGCGGATAGTTGGGGAGTTTCCATAGCTGTCTGTTCGGTTGTTTCGGTTGATGATCCTCCGCAGGAGGCCAAACCTAGTAAGGCTGCGGAGAAAATTAATTGATGCTTTTTCATACTGATACTGGTTTAGCTAAGGCGGTTTTTATTTGCAAAATAGTTGATTTTCAGGATATTTGGAAGTAGTTAAAAAAAAGAAAGAATTCCCTTTCCGGTAATTTTACCTTGAGGAAATTCTTTTTTTAGACTGTTGCGGTGCTTATTTTTTCAACAACAACACATACTTCACCATCAGTTCCGCATCTTCTTTGGAAAGTGCCGGATGGGCAGGCATAGGAATTTCTCCCCAGACTCCCACGTTGCCGTTGATAACGTGGCTGGCCAGACGCTCCACGTTTTCGTCAGTAATTTCGTACTTTTCGGAAACATCGCCATACGATGGGCCTACGATTTTTCTGTCTACCATATGGCAGCTAGGGCAATCACTTTGTTTTACCAGAGCCAAGCCGTTGACAAAATCCGGGTTATCTTTGTGTTTTTCCTCCGGAGTCATCTCCTTGGCAGGAGCAGGGGCCGGAGTGGATGTGGTTGTTTCGGTTTTCGTACCTGATCCACCACATGAGTAAACCATCATCGCACCTGCGACTACGGCTAAGCTTAAGGTTTTATTTAACTTCATTTGTTTTTACTGTATTATATAATTGATTAACTGATTCCTAATATTTTCTTGTTGAAATTTTCATCAGCTCCGGTTGAGGCAAAATCATCGAAGGCCTTTTCAGTAACCCGGATGATTTTTTCGCTGATAAATTTCGCTCCTTCGATGGCTCCGTTTTCGGGATGCTTGATGGCGCATTCCCATTCTAGTACTGCCCATCCGTCAAACCCATACTGGGAAAGTCTGCTGAATATACCGCTGAAGTCTACCTGTCCGTCACCCAGTGATCTAAAGCGTCCGGCTCTTTCCACCCATCCGGAGTACCCGCCATAGACACCCTGCCTACCTGTTGGGTTGAATTCGGCGTCCTTCACATGGAACATCTTGATTCTTTCGTGGTAAATATCGATAAATTCCAGGTAATTCAGGCACTGCAATACAAAATGACTGGGATCATAAAGGATATTGGCCCGCTTGTGGTTGTTGACCTTCTCGAGGAATTTCTCGAAAGTAACCCCATCATGCAGATCTTCGCCAGGATGTAATTCATAGCAGACATCTACATCGTACTTATCAAATTCATCCAAGATAGGCAACCACCTTTTGGCCAATTCCTCAAAGCCTGTATCCACCAATCCGGCAGGGCGCTGTGGCCAAGGATACACCGTATGCCACATCAAGGCACCACTAAACGTCGCATGCGTCTTTAATCCAAAGTTATGTGAAGCTTTTGCTGCCCATTTAAGTTGTTGGGTGGCCCATTCGGCTTTTCCTTTAAGGTCTCCTGCCAACTCCTTGGGAGCGAATCCATCAAACAATTCATTATAAACCGGGTGAACGGCTACCAATTGTCCCTGTAAGTGTGTGGAAAAATCGGATATCTCAACGCCTGCTTCAGCGACAGTGGATTTGATTTCTTTTACATAATCCATGTCCTCAGCAGCCCGCTTCAAATCAATCAGCCTAGCATCCCAAGTAGGGATTTGAACGGCTTTGTAGCCGATACTCGCTGCCCAAGTACAAATATTTTTCAAGTTATTGAAAGGTGCGGCATCATCTGCAAATTGAGCTAAAAAAAGTGCTGGTCCTTTTATGGTTTTCATAAGGTTATTTTTGTTTTAGAGTTCAAAGTTAATCCATTTTTGATCAGATTTGGAACTTTTTACGACATGTTCCACAAAAGCCATACCTCGTAGGCCATCTTCCACTCCCGGGAAATCTTCCCATTCTTTCTTTGGCGTTTCGCCATTACGGGTGGCATAGAGCGTTCTGGCAAAGTTTCGGTAAAGGTTGGCAAATGCCTCCAAGTATCCTTCCGGATGTCCGCCGGGAGTCCGGAGATTTTCCATGGCCCATGAGGAGAGGTAAGGAATATTTCCACCTGTGCGGTAGATCTGCGCAGGTGCCTCCGGATGTCTTACGGTCAGCGTATTGGCATTGTCCTGTTCCCATTCCAGCCCCGCCTTATCTCCAAACACCCTGATTTTGATATTGTTTTCAGCGCCGGTGGCAATCTGAGTGGCCATCAAAACTCCTGTCGCTCCGTTGTCGTATTTGAGCAGTACCGCTCCGTCGTCGTCCAGGGTCCGGCCTTCCACCACTATGTTGAGATCGGCGCAGAGTTTGGTGGTTTTCAGTCCGCTGACATATTCTGCCAAGTTGAATGCGTGGGTTCCAATGTCGCCCATACAGTTGGCAATGCCGCTTTGCTTGGGGTCAGTCCGCCATTGGGCTTGCTTGTAGTCGGTATTTTCCAAATCCGTCCAAAGCCAGCCTTGGGGGTATTCCACATAGACCTTACGTATTTTTCCCAAAACGCCGGAAGCGATCAAGTGACGGGCCTCTTTAACCATGGGATAACCCGTATAGGTATGGGTTAGGCAGAATTTGAGACCCGTTTCCTCCACGACTTTGGCCAGTTCCTTGGCTTCGTCGTAGGTGAGTGTCATAGGTTTGTCCAAGACCACGTGAAAGCCATTTCTCAACGCTTTCACCGCCGGGTCAAAATGCACGTGGTTTGGGGTGACGATCGCCACAAAATCAATTCGTTCAGACTCGGGAAGTTGTTTTTCTTTTTCGAACATCTCGTCGTAAGAGGCATAGACTCTCTCTGTGGGCAAAAACAATTCCCTGCCGGTTTGCTGGGATTTTTCCGCATGGCTGCTAAAAGCTCCTGCTGCCAATTCTATTAACCCGTCCATCGCTGCCGATATCCGGTGAACCGCACCAATAAATGATCCGGGTCCACCGCCGATCATTCCCATTTTAAGTTTTTTGTCGCTCATTATTCAGATCTTTGGTTTTTTGGTTTTTAAAGTTTAATAATTTGTTATAAATTTCATTCCACAAATAAATGTTTCCTAAAATTGAGCCTGATAGTAATCCCAAAGCCCATTCTGAATTCACCTATTTTCAAAGAAACCTAAATTGGTTATACTTGGGTATTTTATCAAATGATAAATTTACGTTAAATTGGGCAAATTATAAAGGTATGAGTAAATAGATTGCCCCTGCTGTAATTATATCCATGAATCCGCTGATCTCCAAACCCCAAATTTAACTATGAACTCATCCATTAGAATCAAGCTGTCCCTTATGATGTTTCTGGAGTTTTTTGTCTGGGGCTCTTGGTTCGTTACCTTGGGAACTTTCCTGGGCAACAATCTGGGAGCTACGGGAACCCAATTGTCGGCAGCCTTCTCTACCCAATCCTTTGGGGCCATCATTGCTCCCTTTGTTATTGGGCTGATAGCTGACCGTTTTTTTAATGCGGAAAAAATTCTTGGAGTTCTTCATCTAGTTGGAGCGGGATTGATGTTTTTTATGTTTCGTGCGGACAGTTTTACCAACTTCTATCCCTACGTCTTTCTCTATATGCTGATATATATGCCGACATTGGCCTTGGTCAATTCGGTTTCATTTAATCAGATGAAGGATCCCGCCAAAGAATTCAGCGGTATACGCGTTTGGGG
>DATHWC010000050.1:0-3985 GCA_035460985.1 Lunatimonas sp. | reverse complement strand
ATAGGAGGATGGAAAGGTTACCGAAGTCAATCCACCCCAGGGCCAATAACAATGTACAGAGGTCTTGCCAAATTTGATCATTTGTGGGAAGCCTGGAATTTAATGAAAGATGTGTGAACAGAATAGGGTTTCAACCGGGGGATTCGGATAAATATTATAATTACAAAGTCCCATCGGGACGGCCGATATCAAACCGTGATCTCAATTAGCCGCATAACCTGTTACCTTATCCATTTTGAAACAATCAACCCAGATCCACCTAATATCACCGATCATCCCCACCCTGATTAAGCACTCTTTAATATTGTCCATGCCGTGCCTACGGCCGGAAATCCCACGGCACTTTTGGGAGGAGGTTTGGTTTCAGTCCATGGGTTGAAAGCCATGGTTACTATATCGTTCGCTCCTATGGAGCTGATCAATCTCATTCTGGATTTACCTAATATATCCCCTAATATCATGTACGGTCGCCAAAATCATACTCCCCTTTAAGGGGGATGTGTTTAATATGTTATTAGTCCTTTTTCTTAACTAAAAATCCCAATTGTGCAAAAACGGTGAAAAACCAACAATCGAATCTATTTATAAAGATGTCAATATACTCCTAAAAGGGGATTGTGGCAGAGTAGTTAAGCACCTACTTTTAGGAACTTCAATTACTACTAATTTTAATCTTCAACCTTTTTCAATAAAATGAATGCTGAGGGTGAAGAAGTCGAGGAGCTATTCAGTGGGATGTATTTGAGTAATATAAGTTTGTCTCCTGATGGTACAAAGTTGGTTTTTAGAATGGACTTAGAGGGGAATATTTATTTGTTAGATCTGGGAACCCAAGCATTAAATCAAATCACGAAAGACCCTGACCTAACATTTATAGGTCCCAGTTGGAACACTGACGGTACTAAAATAGTAGTGACCATACAAAATACATCGGGAGAGAACACAGTAAGCATTTGGGAAATGAATGTAGACGGCTCCGATCTGGCTCAAATTCTGGGAGATGATGATTATTGGTTGTCAAATGCCCGATTGTCACCTAAGGATGATGAAAGAATTGTTTTTGTATCAAATTCTCGCGTCGAAGTTCCGAGTCAAAATGAAATTCATTTGGGAGACAGGGATTTAAGCTCCCGAACAAATATTTCCGCTTTAGTTGACGAACCAGTAAGGGGCAACTCCGCTCCTCAATGGTCTTCCGATGCCAATCATATTTTGTTTCTTTCCCAATTTCAAATACACAATTACCAGGTTTTCTCGTACGACATAGAAAGAGAAGAGATTACCCAACTTACCTCCGAAGAGGCAATGCACCTTAACGCTATTTTTAGTCCCGTTATGCGGCCTTAAATGTATGTTTACTATTCAGTGGTCCAAACCCAAAACGGGTTTGGATCTCGTTTTAGCAAAAATTTCTCTCCCTACAAATAAAATGGTTTAATATTGGGATTAAATAATCTTATTACAAACAAAAACAATTAAATCCCTCACTTAACCTAGCATTTAAACGGCTTTTACTTGCATATTAAATAATATATTTTATATTTGAAATAAGATAAATTATTTTGTCCATCAAATGATGAGAGTTCTAGCTATTCTTTTTTATCTGTTTGCAATGTTGACTTTGCCCCTAGTTGCACAGCAAAGGGATTTTGTGTTTAGAAATGTTACTATCCATCAGGGCCTCTCACAAAACAGCGTGGTAGATATAGAAGAAGATCCGGCCGGATTTATGTGGTTTGCCACGCAGGATGGCCTTAATCGCTTTGACGGCAGAGAATTCCATTCTTTCTCCAAATATTTTGATGATATTACCACTAGCAACCATTCACAGTTGGGGAAAATTGCAGCATCAGGCCATGATCTTTGGTTTGTGTCAAAAGGTGGAATACTGGAAGTGCTGGATTTGCTTTCCAATACGTTCAGAAAGGTTAGGCATCTCGGTGAGGAACAAGTACCAATTCCATTTGTAAGTGATTTGTTTTTTGACAAAGAGGGAAATTTGTGGATTGGGACATTGAATGATGGCGTTTTTTACTATGATAGGAAAGCGAATACAGTCTCCCGTTTTGGTACCAATGATGTTGATGATGCTGCACTTTCTAGTAATCAGATCCGGTCGATTTTTCAAGATCGCCAGGAAAATATTTGGATATTGACTCCATCAGGCTTGAATAGAATAGAAAATGGACGGATAAAGCAATATTTGGAAGAGATTGATACGAACGTTTTAACCGAAGACAATACGGGTAGGTTGTGGGTTGGCACACTGAGAAGTGGGCTTTTTTTTAAAGAGCCTGGCGCAGACCAATTTACCCCGTTCGAAGGGTTTGAAAATTATCCCTTTGCAGATGATTTAATAGTGGAAGCCATTCACGCTGATCAGGAGAACAACGTTTGGGTTGGCACCTACGGTAAGGGACTCTACGTCATTCAACTGAATAATGCTTCTTTTATTAATCTTATGCCTGACATTCGTAATCCCTACTCAATCGGTTTTCAGGATATTCTCACCATCCATGAGGATTCAAACGGAGGGATTTGGGTAGGAACAGATGGGGGAGGGGTTAGTTATTACAGAAGGCAATTCAATAATTTCCGTAGAATTACGGATCAGAATGTCTCCAGTGGCATCTCCATCGAGCAGATTCGTGCCATAACTACTGACGCAGATGGACAAGTTTGGATTGGTACTTCAGGCCAAGGGTTGACCTTGTATCAGCCGGCTTCGAGAACGTTTGAAACTGTCCGTTTTCCAGCACTTCATACCAACATGGGAAATCCCGATAGGGTAGTTTCCCTATTGTCAGACAAAGATGGAGATTTATGGGTTGGAACCCAGGAGAATGGTTTGGTAATCCGAAATCGGGTTACCAAGGAAATTGCCAAGTGGTTTTCTTTGGAATCTCCAAGTAAGCAGGACCGAATTCCAGACAACACCATATGGTGTATGATGGAAAATGAAGCCGGGCAGGTTTGGGTAGGGACTAGAAATGCCGGGCTACTTCTAATGGATAAAGACAAGGGGTTGTTAAAGACATTTATGCCATCCCTGAATCAGCCCATTCAAGAAGAAAATAGCATACGCAGCATCCTACAGATAAATGACAGTACACTTGCGGTAGGGTTTGAAAATGTGCACGGCGTTCAATTGTTTCACATAGGTACGGGTGAGTTTTCCCCGTTGAAGTTCCCCTCATTGGAGGAGAAAATTCATGAAGGGACCGGGATTAAAGATTTGTATTATCAAGCCGGTTGGTTATGGATCGCAACCGCCGGAAACGGATTGGTCTGTGTGCAATTGGACGGAAATGGTGCAATTTCTCTTAATGAGGAAAATGGATTGCCAAATAATACAGTTTATGGAATATTGCCAGAAAATGACAGTACTATTTGGGCAAGTAGCAACCGGGGTCTTTTTAGATTGACCTATACCCTTGGGGAAGAAAATATTGAAATTTCACAAATTTCAACTTATTCAATAGCCGACGGATTGCAGAGTACGGAATTCAACACAGGGGCATTCCATCTGTCAAAAAACGGTACCATGTACTTTGGAGGGATTAGTGGTTTAAATTATTTCGATCCGAAAGAGTTGGTATTTTCAGACAATTCGTTGAAAGTCGTGCTGACTGGGGTTATGGTAGGGAACAGACCTGTGGTGAGTGATACCGTAATCACATACAATAATCACCTTTCACTGGATTATTTTGAAAATTCACTCTCTTTTAACTATACGGTTTTGGACTTTGTAGCACCTGACAAAAGAAGATTTTTTTATAAATTGAAGGGGTATGATGAAGATTGGGTTGATGCTGGAACGAGAAGATACACCGCTTATACCAACCTGGTACCCGGAGACTACCAGTTTATGGTTAAATCATCATTGAGTCCGGATGAAAACGCTCCAATAACCTCCCTGTCTGTTACCATTGCTTTTCCTTTTTGGTTAGAATGGTGGTTTACCTCCACATTAATCGTGGTCATT
>DATHWC010000049.1:0-5701 GCA_035460985.1 Lunatimonas sp. | reverse complement strand
GGGTCATTTTGAGCTTGAACTGCTATTGAGAATTGGAATACAAGAAAGGCGAGGAAGAAGGGGGTACGAAAGGAGGTCATTGATCTTATGTAACAATTTTGTAAGGGCACTACCTTGCCTTAAATGAAATTTAAATTTTTGGGGCCTATTCTACTAAAAAACAAAGACAATATATTTTTTCTGCTATCCCCTTTTTGATCAATGAGATAACCCCTCCCAAGTGTAGATTATTAATCTATTATATCATAACTGTCATTTTCTACTTTTTTTAGTCGCATTTCACCCTGGACATTTCAATCCCTCCCTCCCATTGCATAGATAATCTATAGGTTGTAAGGCTCTTTCTCTTCTTTCAAAATAGCATTTCGATAAATGTCACTGATTGGAAAACACATGTCAAAATCATTCCAATCCAAATTCCCGTTAACTATTTGAAAGTTCTTAAACTGATCTTCTTCGAAATACTTTCTTAGTGCTGGATGTCTAGCTTTCTCAAGAAATGGCTTGAAATCGACCAATTTGCTTTGCCCATTATTGAAGGTTACCCGAATAGCATAATCACCAATATAATTGGCTTCCGTAATGAACAAGTTCTCTTGTCTAGGCTGGTTAGTATATTTTTCTATTATCCTCATAGGCTACAGTTTTTTGGTAATTCTTTCAAAATTCACATCTCTATGATAAACAAAATAATCAATCCACTTTTGTACAATCGCATCTGCATAAAATTTAAGAAAGGTTTTCAAATTCTTTAGTTCATTTCCTTTCAACGGATCCTTTCCACCCACATTGGAGATAACAATTTCCTCTACTTTTCCATTCATCAAAATGATTTCGGCTTTACTTTCATATTCCCCTTTCCTGGCATGTATATGTATCGGTTCATGTTCATTAGCATAAAAAAAGATTACGATCCCGAGATATTCGTAGAGTTTTGGCATTTTTTCTTTTGCTATAATTCCTTGTGATCTACGGTCGCCTAAGGCAGGGAAGTTAATCATTTGTTCAACTAAATAAAAATGTTATAGAAAATTTGCCATCCAATTTCTTTCTCCAGTTCCCGGGCTATTGCAATTCAGGAGGGGGTACGTAGAGCAGTAATTCGAGATGGGTCATTTCAGCCTTCAAGGGGGTTCGGATAAGCTCACCCCTTGAATTCTTCCCATATAGGCGTTAGGAGAAACCCATCGTCTCCATCTGGTATTGGTTGAGGTCCACTTTTCGAAGACTCTCATCAAATGACTATAGTTTACTCCTTTCTAATAAGTTGAATCGCATCCATCCTTACCCGTGCATCCTTAATAAGCGAGTTTAGCCTTTGCTGCTCGTCAAAGGCTATCTGAATTTCTTCAGGTCGGATGTTTTTGTTTTTTTTCTGTAAAATTTTTAGCCTATTTATTTCATGATTCAACGTAAGGTTCATGCGTTGCAGTCCACCGACTATTTCAAATTTACTCCGCTGTTCCGCTATTTTTGTGGCTGTAGAAATCATATTGGGCAGGATCGTTTCCATCAACGTTTGATTATCCAGTAACGCATCAATTTTCCCAGAAGTCAATTTCTTATCTACTAGTTCTACAGCATACGAATCTGTCACGTCCTTACCGCTATGATCTACGACAACTCTTAGCGGGGTATTGGGAAGGAATCGGTCTACATATAAGTTTTGGTCTCGCGCTGTTTCAAGAACAAAAAGTATCTCAAGAAGTAGTCCGGGGCTGTTCGTTCCCCGTAGAATTCCAAAACTGGCACTTCCGGTGCCTGAACTCAACACTATATCTATTGAGCTTGTCGTCAAGGGATGATCCCAAGTGAGGAATCCAATATCTTCCCGGCTAAGGGCTCGTTTTCTATCAAAGGTAATCCCCATACCTTCCTTCGGAATAGAAGGAAACACCTCGGTAGCTTCAGAAGCAGGATGCAAAAAGTATGTTCGGGAGGAAAGATCTTCCATTTCAATTCCAAAATAGTGAAAGACTTTTGTGAAATAATTTTCAAGGGTATTATCGGAATCTTCTCGTTTAATCTGTTCCACCAGTTTTTCCGCTATCTTCGGGCGAAAAGAATTCATTTCCAGCAATCGGTCACGTCCGTCAGCAAGCCTTTTCTGAAGATCTTTTCGAAAGATGGATGTTTCCGTAATCAATGCCTCTAGTTTTGGACCAACTTCTGATAGAGACTGGGACTTGGATAGCGTTAACAAGCGATCGCTAAATAGTTTCGAAATTTCATTTCCGCCCTCAAGGTTTTCTTCAAAAGCGTTTAAGCCTTCGTGAAACCACCTTACGAGCACGTGCTGTGGACTATTGGGAACGTAAGGGATATGAATATGTATGTCTTCGGTCTGACCGATCCTGTCCAGACGTCCTATTCGCTGCTCCAACAATTCAGGATGAAGGGGCAAGTCGAATAGAACGAGGTGATGGGCGAATTGAAAATTTCGGCCCTCACTTCCTATTTCAGAACAAAGTAGAATTTGCGCTCCATCTGATTCTGAGAACCATGCCGCATTTCTATCCCGCTGAACAATAGTAAGCTCTTCGTGAAAAACGCCTACTTTCAGACTGGCACGCTTGGCTAAGACTTCTTCCAAAGCAAGCACCTTTTCTTTGCTCTTGCAAATCAGCAACACTTTTGCAGGAGATAGTTTCTTCAATGTAGTTAAAAGCCAATGAACGCGAGGGTCGTCGGCAAACCAAAATTGCTGTTTTCTTGCAGTATCCCACAGCACCATATCATGTGTAAATTCATCGGTCAGACGTTGAATCCAAAGGCCCGGATCTTTGGTTGATTCAATTTCGATCAAATGTGCCTTTCGCTTTGGGAAACCAGTCATGGCAGCTCTCGTATTTCGGAATAATACCCGGCCAGGGCCATGCTGATCGAGTAAATCTTCAATCAGGTTATCCTTGGCTGAATCTCCTCCTTTTGTTAGCGACAGCATCCTTTCCTTTGAAAAAAGGGATTCCAAAAACGTGCTATCTTTTGGTTGCAAACTTTTTCCTGAATGCAGCTTTTCCACAATAGTGGCAATGTTTTTATGCTCAGAGGGCTCATTTATGAAATCATTATAATCCGTATATCGGTTGGGGTCAAGTAGTCGGAGCCGTGCAAAATGGCTTTCTTCACCCAATTGCTCCGGGGTAGCGGTGAGGAGAAGTAATCCTTTTGCCACTTTACTCAATAACTCCACCACGCGATATTCCGGGCTTACCTTATCAACAGACCATTCCAGATGATGTGCTTCGTCCACAACGAGCATATCCCAACCTGCGGCACGTGCTTGGCGGGTTCGTATCGATGAATTGGCCAAAAACTGAGTACTGCAAATAATCAGTTGATCGTCTAAAAACGGATTGCCATCAGGAGCGCTGCCATCAAGCGAAGCACAGCGTTCCTCATCAAAAATGCTAAACCACATGTTGAAGCGGCGCATAACTTCTATAAACCATTGATGCACCAAGGACTCTGGAACGAGGATCAGTACTCTCGAAATCCGCCCACTTAACAGCATGCGATGTAGGATTAGGGATGCTTCAATGGTTTTCCCTAGACCAACCTGATCTGAAAGCAAGACCCGGGGAGCATACCGCGAACTCACCTCATGCGCAATGTATAGTTGATGGGGAATAAGGTCGATTCTTCCACCTACAAATCCGCTTACTGGAGACAATCTACGAGTATAGTCATGTTGCAGCGTTTCTCTGCGTAAGGCAAAGGTTTGGGGAGAATCTACATCTCCCATAAAAAGCCTATCGGCTACACCATGTGTTGCTGTCACATCACCGAGATCGGCTTCAGACAATTTTCTGTCTTTGCCGTAATAGATGTATAAATCATCCTCCAGTTCAACACGCTGGATAAGCAGGGATTGCTTATTTGTATCTGCTATTGTATCGCCCGGTTTGAAAACAACCCGAAGTAAGGGTGCACTTTCCAATGCGTACAGTCGGGTTTCATCCGATCTGGGGAAATAAACTTTAACCTTTCCTTTGCTGATTTCGGTTAGAATGCCAATGCCTAATTCAGGTTCACCTTTGCTTGTATAGCGTTGATTGGGGGAAAAGGTTTCTGTTAAATGAATCATATTTTTTTAATCATGCATAATCCTATAATTGAATTTGGGGAATTTTAGCCACAACCTGCACAGATAACTACAAAACCAGCCGATGCTGATACCGCATCAATATTACTTTTCAAAAAAAAGCAACTGAACTATTTTGCGCTAATATTTCTATTTATCCAAAAATATTGAAATCTGATTTTTAAGATCAGGGATTTTATTTTTAATTACATCCCAAACAATTGTATAATTCACTCCAATATAGTCATGGATAAGTCGGTCCCGCATTCCTGCCATGTTTTTCCATTGAATGGTATTCCATTGATCTTTATAATCGGCTGGAATCTTCTTAGTAGCTTCTCCAATAATCTCCAAACTTCTTACGACAGCACGTTTCAGGGTTTCGTCAGATAACAAATCATCAAACTGTAAATTTTCACTTACATGTTCCAAATACAAACATTCATCGTGAATATGCCTGAGAAATTCCCTTGGATCTTTAGACATATTTTACTTCACGTAATATTTGAGGACCAATATAAGGGCTTAACCCATTTTTAGTCACAACTTCTATCTTTTCATTTTTGAAAAGATCTTCGAAAAAATCATAAACAGCCATATAATTGTCAAAGTTTTCCTTTTCCGGTTCAAAATCAACCAACAAATCAATATCACTTTCGCTTGACTGTTCGTCATGCAAATAAGATCCAAACAGGCCAACATTTCGAACGCCAAATTTTGTGAGTTCGAGTTTATTGGATTTAAGTTTCGTTAATATGTTATCCTTTGTAGTCATTCAACTAATTTCCATATCCCAAAATTACGAATCTTAATCGGTTTTTTTGTTTATAACGTTAATCATTTGGATTGAAGGTAGTTTGCAAATTTTCGACAACGTGAAAAGATTTTTATTCGTTAGGGGTGAGCGTAGCCGAACCCCGATGTTCATATTTCCCGTTAGCATTACTCAGGTAAATGGTTTTCCCAAAACGCTTTCGGACTGACAGTTTTAGTCCCTTTGTAATCTGAAAAAGTAAAGTCGTTGGTATTTCCCGTAATTATAATGTCTTCTTTACATCCATTGAATTAATGAAGACACGATGACATTCGTATCAACGATTACTTTTTGCACGTCTTACTGCTTTTACTTCTTCGTTTATTTCCTCCATTGTCATTGAGGCAAGTCCATATTTTTCGGCCAAATCCACGGTTTTATCCATGTTTTGTCTCATCAACTCCCTACTTATGAGTTCAACAAACTCACTAAATGTTAGATTGTCCTTTTTAATACCTGACCTATCAAACTCTGAATCAGAAACGTTAAGTGTGCGCATAAAGTCAGGTTTTCCTAAGTTTAAAAAGAAGTCCCAATTTTTCCAAGTTATAGTTTATCTTACACTGGCACCGTTTGGGTTTCACACGCAAAATGCTATCAGTTAAATCCACAGCTAGATATCGGCCGTCCCGATGGGACTTTTTGAAAAAACTAATCACGAACCCCCGGTTGAAACCCTATTCTGTTCACACATCTTTCATTAAATTCCAGGCTTCCCACAAATGATCAAATTTGGCAAGACCTCTGTACATTGTTATTGGCCCTGGGGTGGATTGACTTCGGTAACCTTTCCATCCTCCTAT
>DATHWC010000048.1:0-12055 GCA_035460985.1 Lunatimonas sp. | reverse complement strand
CTATAAAGGAAGGATTACTTGTACCTCCTACGGTTTCCTCCCGAAGATTTATTTGTAAGCCTTCGGGTCCCAAGGAATACCATTCCTCTTTTGGAACCCGGATAAACATCCAATAGGGCTTAAGCTCTTCGGAATCAAAATTATCCACTAAGGTAAAAGAGCCAGATTTGGGGAAATCCATTGGTTGAGTACTCTTTGGAAGGTCGGGAACAGGATATGTGAATTGAACAGCCTCAAAATCGGCATTGATAATGGGCCAATCATCGTCAGTCCAAGTAACAGGTGCTAGGAAAACCTCTCTACCAATATTATAAGAATCGTTAAGGTCATAGGGACGTGTAGCCAGAAAAGTTGCCCACCATTCTCCATTTTGGGTTTGGACGAGTTCGGCATGACCCGTAGCAGAAATCGGATTTTCCCGATTTGGATCCATATGCCGTTGCGTAAGGATGGGGTTATTTTCATAGGGAATAAAGGGATCATCCAAATCCATTGTGCGAAAAATCACTTGGGAATGATTGACGCTTGTGCCACCTTCAGCAGCACATAAATAATAAAAATCTCCACGCTTAAAGATATGCGGCCCTTCTATCCAAACAGGCTTTTCATCAATATTTACCCCTCCGTTGACCAATACCCTGTCTTCTCCGATTGTATTTAGTGTCGTAAGATCAAATTCTATCATCCGAATTGCCCGGTGGCCGTCATAGAGCGGCCTTCCAGGAGGATCACCATTATAAATAACAAATGATTTTCCGCTTTCATCAAAATAAAGCGATGGATCTATACCCCTAACTTGGGGTAGCCAATGGGGATTGCTCCATGGTCCAGCGGGGTCGGTAGCCGTAACGACAAAATTTCCACCGTTATCAATCAATGTGGTCAACATATAATAGATACCTTCATGATATTGAATGGTAGGCGCAAAAATGCCCCGTGAGATCCCCAATCCTTCCAGATCCAACTGTTCCGGTCGATCCAAAACATGGCCTAACTGAACCCAATTGACCAAATCTGTACTTTGGAAAATGGGCACACCCGGAAAATAGGCAAAAGATGAATTGACCAGATAATAATTGTCCCCTACCCGATAAACACTCGGATCCGGATAAAACCCAGGCAGAATTGGGTTTTCAAACGACTCCTTTGCGGAAGCGGTTTCAACAGTGGTATTATCTCCAGATTTGCAGGAAACCAACAAAAAGACACCCGCAACTAACGTGTTTATAATTGATTTAATTTTCATTTTACTCAATCCAAATGTGGCTATTTTCATTATTCGTCCTTACGTTTTCATAATGTAATATACGATTAATTTACCGACATGGGGTCAATCGTTTCTATGGAACCATCAGGAAGATGGTTCATCGGAGCCATCTTTATATTTCTCAAGTGGGTTTTGCCAGAAAGCTGTGTATCATGATAAAACACATACCATTGGTCATCCATTTTTACTACAGAATGGTGGTTTGTCCAGCCCTGCACCGGCTTAAGAAGTACTCCTTGATAAGTAAAAGGACCGTAAGGATTATCGCCGATGGCATAAGCAATATTGTGCGTATCTCCCGTAGAATATGAAAAATAATAGACATCATTGTGCTTGTGAATCCAAGCTGCTTCAAAAAACCTTCTTTCATGGTCACCAGCGGTAATTGGATTTCCCTCCTGATCTAAGATTAGGACGTCTTTTGGAGATTCACCAAATTGAAGCATGTCTTCGCTTAACTTAGCTACTTGCGGAGCAATCGCAGGTTCATCCTCAGCGGGTTCATCCGCATAGGGACTGTCTCCTGTTGACACGTATTCCCCAGTGCGCCATTTTTGAAGTTGACCACCCCAAATGCCGCCCCAGTAAATATAATGCTGCCCGTCGTCGTCTTTAAAGACTGCCGGGTCAATGCTGAAACTTCCTTCCATGGGATCAGGTTCCGGCGTGAACGGACCTGCGGGATTATCTCCCACAGCTACACCGAGGCGAAAGATATCTTCCTTATCCTTAGCAGGAAAATAAAAGTAATACTTTCCGTCTTTCACCGCAGCATCAGGTGCCCACATCTGCCGGCCCACCCAGGGAACATCCGCAATATCAAGCGCCTTTCCATGATCTGTGATTTCCCCATCCGGCGAATCCATGGAGAATACATGAAAATCCCTCATATTGAAATGCGATCCTAAATCATCTTCCTCCACGACTGATTCCACATCATGTGAAGGATAAATATACAGTTTGCCTTCAAAAACATGGGCAGAAGGATCAGCCGTATACATGTTTTCAATCAAAGGCTGATTCCTGAAGGACACACTGGTGGTGTCCAAATTTTCCTGTTGTTCTTCAGTGGTGTTTTCGTTTCCAGAACAACCCATCCCGCAAAGAATTGCAAGAGCAATAAGTGGTTTTTTATACATATCGGCTAATAGGTTTTTTAAGCTACTTAAACAAAAAAAAATCTGAAGGCAAATGGATTTAATCCACCCGCCTTCAGATTTTTCTTAGCTGGATTTTGTGAATCCAGGGCACTCGCATTGATTTATAGGTTTGATAAATAATTCATTTTTAGAAGCATTCATATTTTCAATCAGGAGTCTATTCCCTTTAACTGTTCAAAAATATAATCCTTGACTTGATATTCTTTGTCAAATAAGAGCGGGTAAGCGGTTCTTCCCCTTATTGGCCAATTATTCAACCAACTGTCCTGATCCCTTATTCCCCAAAATGTCACCCTGCTAATTTTATCACGATGGTTGTGGAACAACTGGAAAATTTCCCTGTACCGTACTGCCAACTTCTCCTTAATCTCATCCGGTAATCGCTCCTTATAGGGGTCGAATGAAGCGTCATAATCAAAATTATCGTCAATATCAGCACCCTGCCTATTAGATGGATTGGGAAGAACATCAATATCAAATTCGGTTATCATTACCGTGAAGCCTGCTTCATGGATTTTTTTAATAGAACGCTCAATTTGATCTAAACTTGGACTCGTAAGTCCATAATGGCCCTGCATTCCGATACCATCTATTTTGATACCCTCCTTCCTCATTTCCTTGGCCATTGCTATGGAAGCATCTACCTTGGCTGGCTTCCACATATTGTAATCATTATAATATAACTCTGCGGAGGGATCTACTTCGGAAGCTTTCTGAAAAGCTCTTTTTATAAAATCAACTCCGGCTGCTGAAAACCATTCTGAATTCCGATACTTTCCTTCGTCAGTGAAGGCTTCGTTAACCACGTCCCAACCCTGAATACGTCCCTTATACCTGCCCATCACTTGCTCAATGTGGGCTTCCATACGGCTTAAAAGTTCAGTCTTTTCAAGCAGTGATCCGTCTTCACCTTGATATACCCACTTAGGTGTCTGGTTATGCCAAACGAGTGTATGACCAACAATGAAATTATTTAATTTCTCGCCCATTTCTACAAAAGCGTCAGCATCCTGGAAATTATATTCCCCTAATCTAGGATGTACGGACTGCCATTTAAGCAAGTTTTCGGGGCTGATACTATTAAAATGTTGTTCCAGAACTTGGCGAACAGATGCGTCATTACTTCTAACGGCAAAAGATCCCAGAGCTGCACCTATATAAAAGTCATCATTAAAAATATCCTTTACTCCCGGTTCCTGTGACATGAATGACAAACAGACCACCATAACGAGGATTATTGAGGAATTTAAATAAGTAGAATTAAATTTTCGCATGTTTCGGTTATAGGGTTAGGAACAACTTCTATTCTTATTTTTTAGTAATGAGCATATTCAAAACGAAACAAACTTAGCCAGAAAATAATCAAACAAAAAAATCTAGTAAAATTCTTATAAACCTGATATTCAAGTATTTATATGAATCAATGTGCTTAAATGACAGAGAAATTGGAGGAATGTGCAGAAGGACAGCATATTTCTAAATAATTGCTTTTTAACATTCATAAACCTCTCTCCAAACTCATCTTCAATACACATTATTCAAAAAATCGAAGAAAATTAATTCAAAATTGAAATTAAAATGATCTAAATGTAAATAAATCACATTTCATGGTGCAGGGAGAATTTAATTAAATATGGATAGTTTAACCAGTTAAAGGATGCCCGTTATCTTGGGTTAAGCGAATTGTAATCAAAAACTATTGCACTTAAATAAAGTTATTGATTATCAAATACTTAAATGTTTATTATCATATGAAATTGTAAAATTGTCGGAGGTAATTTATATTTCGACTATTCAAGGCCATGGATTATGGCACCGATTGGAATTTCAAAATTAGTTTTCATTGACCTGTGGCATACAAAGCTTACCTGTTAATTCTAGGAATACTATCGTGCTGTTTTGTCACTCTGGCCAGGCAAGGGTCACCTTCTGTAATAGAGCTGGAAGATGGGGATTTTCATTTGCCCGTGATCCGAAAAATTGATTTTTATGTGGATACCACCGCAAGTAAATCTGTTCAGGAGATATCTTCGCCGATGTATCAAGACAGGTTTCATCCAGTTACTTCTGACAATATTGTACCTCAGTCATTGGAGGATGAAATCTGGCTACGGATGACTGTTCTAAACCGGCAAAGTAACTCCGATCATTCCTGGTATTTCGAAAGTTGGGGGTTTGATATAGATGAAATTACTTTCTACTTCCCAAGTGAAACAGGAGAATTTATTCCGACAGCGGCCGGATACGACCTTGATTTTACCAGCAGAAAGGTCAGTCATAAAAATTTCAACTTTTTTCTAGACCTGCGACCGGGAGATGAAAAAGTCTATTATCTAAAAGTAAGAAGAAGCTATCCACTTGGATTTAGTTTTCACCTTCGGACCAATGAAAGGTTCATTTCCCATTCCTTGAATGAATACTTTCTTTTGGGCATCTATTACGGAGTTTTAGTTCTTATAATGTCCTTTACTGTTTACCTGTTTATAAAGCTGAAGGATTTTCTGTATTTCTACTTTTCAATCTTGCTTTTGGCCTGCATCTGGTTCTCTCTTGGTAGAGATGGATTGGGTTTTCAATACCTCTGGCCTACCTCTCCTTGGATTAATAAGTTTACTGTTCATAGTATTACGGAATTAGGCGTCATTCTATCCACATTGCTTTTTTCCAACCACTTTGTCCAAAAATACACCAAAAGTAAGGAGCTTGTATATATCACGATGGTAGCTGTAGTATTAAAGTTGATTCTATTCATGAATCAGACAGCCAGTTATACAATAGCTCCCACAGCCTATATTTTTGGCACGATATTGATCCTTTTGGTACCCTTCGTCACCGGATTGGTCATGTTGCTGAAAGTTAAGGTTTTTTCTATGTCTTACACCTTTGCCTATGCTTGTTTGTTTTTGGTTATTGTCCATTCCTATACCAAAGAATTTGCTATTTTTGATGACCCTGTACTCAATTGGTATTTTGTACATCCTGTGATCTTTTTGGAGGTCGTATTTTTCTCCTTATCCATTTTCAAACAACTCAAATTTTTGCAAGATAGATACAAAGAGGCTACTCGGGAAAAAACCGAAGCGCTGGAAGAAAAAAATCGTCTGATTCAGGAAATGAATACACAGCTTCAACAAAAAGTCAAAGAAAGAACTAGAGAGATTGAATTAATGGCTGCCGATTTAGCCAGTAAAAATATTTCCCTACAGACGACCAATCTGACTCTGCAGGAATTGAATTCCCAAGTTACCTTGATCAACAATTATCTCAAAGAAAACAACGAGCAGTTACGAATTAGTGTGGAAGAGGTAACCAAGAATTTGGCTCTGATGAAAGGGTTGGATTTTGACGACTTCAAAAAAGTGTTTCCCGGAAAAGACGCTTGTCTCGAGTTTCTTTCTGAATTAAAATGGAAAGGTAGCTTCAAGTGTAAAAAATGTGGGTTTAACAAGTACACAGATGGAAAGAACCATAGCAGACGGTGTAAAAACTGCAACTACCTAGAGTCTCCAACAGTGGATACGCTATTTCACAAACTTAAGTTTCCGATAGAAAAGGCATTTTATATTCTTTACCTATCCAATAGAAAAGACATTGATTTGACTCTAAACGAACTCTCCGAGATTTTGGAACTGCGGCGGGAGACATGCTGGGCGTTCAAAAATAAAATTTCACAGGCAATGGAAACTGTGGGCCACAACAAGGAGCTCAATGGGTGGGAAACTTTAGCCCTAGTACATTTGGAATAGAGAATAATCCGCTTCATTTAGATAGGAGGCTGTTCCGTATTAAACATTTAACGATTCATTTCCGATATCTGTCAAGCAACTCACCAACTTCCACCCACGTCATCAATCAATTTCATTGATTTACAGTTATTTCTATTCTTGATGATTGCAACAGGTCCGAAAATTGTCCGCAATTAGTCAGTGGCTTGACGAAATTCGTTAAATTAGCCCTTGAAAATTTCTAACCCATGAAAAAAACCGTTACTGCGGAAATACTTGCTATCGGTGATGAGCTGCTATATGGACAAATTCAAGATACAAACAGTCTCTGGATCAGTCAGGAACTTGATAAAATCGGTGTGCGGGTAGTCCGTCGAACGACAGTGGGGGACAATCGACACGACATGCTTCATGCTTTTGAGGCTGCGGAGAAAGTGGCTGATGTGGTTTTAATTACAGGCGGTCTCGGACCTACTTCGGATGATTTGACCAAACCCGTACTTGCTGAGTATTTTGGTTGTGGTATTGAACTCGTCCCAGAGGCGTTGGAATCTGTCAGCAAGTTTTTCGAACGAAGAGGACGGGAATTGACCGACACCAATAAACTACAGGCCCATTTGCCAACCAAATGTACCTATGTGGAAAATGAGGTGGGGACTGCGCCTGGCATGTGGTTTGAAGAGCATGGAGTTGTCTGGATATCGATGCCTGGAGTGCCCCATGAAATGAAAAAATTGATGAAGGATTTCGTCCTTCCTAAGCTTAAAACCATTTATGACTTACCCGTAATTTATCACAGGGTAATAAAGACGGTAGGTATAGGTGAAAGTTGGCTTTCGGACTTAATAAAGGAGTGGGAACTTTCACTTCCACCGCATGTCCGGCTGGCCTATTTGCCATCCTTGGGGGAAGTAAAATTACGGCTGACAGCTTTTGGAAATAGCAAACCCTTTGTGGAAAAGGCGGTAGAGACCGAATTGGAAAAAGTCTACCCTCTTATTTCAAAATACATTTATGGCTACGACAAAATCAGCCTACAAGAAGCTGTGGGGCAACTCCTGTTAGCACAAGCGAAGACAGTGGCGTTTGCTGAAAGCTGTTCTGGCGGATATATATCCCACCTGATTACGAGTATTGATGGTTCAAGTGGCTATTTCCAAGGGGCCATGATTCCATATCACAATGATTTCAAATCAAATCTACTAGGAGTATCTACAGAAACCTTAAAGACCTTGGGCGCCGTAAGCGAGCAAACGGTGATTGAAATGGCAAATTCTGTTAAAACAAAGTTTGCCGCTGATTATGGTGTTGCCAGCAGTGGTATTGCCGGACCGGCTGGGGGAACACCTGAAAAACCTGTCGGGACTGTTTGGATAGCGTGCAGCCATCCGAAGGGAGTTGCCACAAAGTTGTTGCACCTCACCACTGACCGGTCTATAAATATTCATCTGACTGCTATATCGGCACTGAACTTGTTACGTATGTGTATTGTAGAGTTGACCGATTGAAAATTTTGATTATTCGATTATTAGTTTAAAATTTGGAATATAATTTTAATCTTGATAATATAACCCAATAAAATAGTTTATCATGGCAGAGGTTGAAATGATAATGCCCAAAATGGGTGAAAGCATCATCGAGGGGACTATCCTTACCTGGCTCAAACAGGAGGGTGACAAGATCGAACAGGATGAGTCTGTTTTGGAAGTTGCAACTGACAAAGTCGATACGGAGGTTCCCGCTATCAATGCCGGCATATTGAAGAAAATATTAGCAAAAGAAGGAGATGTCGTAGCGGTAGGCAAACCAATTGCCCTGATAGAGATTAGCGATGAAGAAGAAATTGATGGTCAAGCAAATACGAGAGAAGACATCCTTCAAAAGGATGATTTATTGACACTTGCTCCCGCAAATACTGCTGCTTTGATCGCACAATCTGAGGCAAGTCCGAAGAAGTATATTTCTGGAAACGACTCCAGATTTTACTCGCCACTGGTACTAAGCATAGCGAAAAAGGAAAGCATCTATCCAGAAGAACTGTCCCAGATTCCCGGTACTGGTAAAGAGGGACGGGTAACTAAGGAGGATATGTTTGCTTATCTCAAAGTCCGTGGTAGCGGCCCAAAAGCTTATGGAATCGGTGGGAAAACTAAGGAAGGGCTGGTAATAAGTAGTGGAGAGGATGAAATCATCACGATGGACCGGATGCGCCGCATGATTTCGCAACGCATGATAGAGTCCAGAAACATCTCAGCACATGTCACTTCTTTTGTAGAGGCGGATCTTACCGCTCTGGTTCTCTGGAGAAATCGAATTAAAGATGACTACAAACAGCGGGAGGGAGAGAGTATAACGTTTACTCCGTTCTTTGTGCAAGCCATAGCCAAGGCGTTAAAAGACTATCCGATGATAAATATTTCGGTAGAGGGGGATCAAATTATAAAGAAAAAGAATATTAACATCGGCATAGCAGTAGCCTTACCAAATGGAAACTTAATTGTTCCAGTGATTAAAAATGCTGACTCCTTTAGTTTAAACGGCCTCTCCAAAAAAATCAATGATATGGCTAAGCGGGCTAGGGATAACAAATTGTCTGCTGACGAGCTTTCCGGGGGTACCTATACGCTATCGAATGTTGGATCATTTGGCAATATTATGGGCACGCCGATAATCATGCAGCCACAGGTAGGTATCCTGGCGGTGGGTACGATTGTGAAGAAACCCGCTGTATTGGAAACACCTTCGGGAGATGTTATCGCCATCAGGCATAAAATGTTCCTGTCGCATTCGTATGACCACCGGGTGGTTGATGGTGCCTTGGGGGGAATGTTTGTAAAACAAGTTGCCAATTATCTGGAAGATTTTGACCCCAATACGGTAGTCTGAAAAAAATTAAAACAAGGTATTTTAATAAACAGGGCTATTTTTTTCCGTATAGCCCATTGTGACAGTCTTTGATCTTGTTGATAATATCTTTGATTCGTACTGGCTTTGTAAGATAGTCATCCATGCCCGCTTTTAGGGCCATGTCGATATCTGTTTTGAAAACATTCGCAGACAAACCTATGATGGACGCATTGTATCCATGTGGAGTGGCCCGAATTAATTTAGTGGCTTCGATACCGTCCATGCCCGGCATTTGGTTATCCATGAATATCAGGTCAAATTGCTTTTTTTCTACCATCTTTATTGCGTCTAGCCCATTTGTAGCCACAGAAACCTTATACCCCATTTGGCTCATTAGCATGGTCATAAATTGAAGGTTAATTTCGCTGTCCTCTACAAGCAACACTTTTAATGGATAATATTCGGCGATATTTTCCAAATCTTTGGGAGTATCTAAGGAGTCCTCTTTTTGCAAAAGAGGTGACTCTTTGTTCTTGGTTCTCGCCATAAGTGTAAATGAAAAAGTTGATCCAGTGCCCACTTCACTATCCACATGCAATGATCCGCCCATTAATTCAATCAGCCGATTTGCAATTGCCAAACCAAGACCGGTACCTTTATATTCTGAATTTTGGGACTCTCCTACTTGGGTAAACGGCATTGTCAACATTGAAACTTTGTCTTCAGGAATACCAATACCATTGTCTTTAATCACACAGTGAAGTATAAGATTGTCAGTGAATAGGATCTCTCCTTTAATTACAACTGAAATTTTTCCTTCATAGTGGGAAAATTTCACGGCATTCCCGATAATATTTACAAAAATCTGGCTGAGTTTGTCCTTGTCAAGTTCGACAAATTCCGGGATTTCCTTATCAATATTGAGACGGATTTTGATTTTTTTGGAATGAGCCATCCCTGTAAACACATTTATGATTCTATTCAACTCCTTTCGGATATCAAAACTCAAGGGGTTTAGTTCCAACTTGCCGGCTTCTATTTTAGAATAATCCAAAATATCATTGACAATCGAGAGCAGAGATTCCCCTGAATCCGAAATGACCCGCACAAGTTTTTCCTGTTCAATTGTCATCCGGGTATTCTGCAACAGGCCTATAATACCCAGTAGCCCGTTCATGGGAGTTCTGATCTCGTGGCTCATGTTTGCCAAAAAGCGGGATTTTTCAATGTTTGCGTGCTCCGCAGCTTCCTTGGCTTCCTTAAGGCCTCTTTCCCAGAGCTTTTGGCCTGTTATATCCCTACCCACAGACATAATTCGGTTTTCGTCCAATTTGAAAAAACGTATTTCGAAAAACCGGCGGCCTATGTCAAGCAGTAACTCCATTTCTCTGGTTTGCATTTTCCCCGTCCGGGCCGCTTTAAAGAATGCCTCCATAAGCTCCTCTCCCTTGGCTCCCTGTACGACCTCTTTTATGCTTTTCCCCATTGAAAACTCTGGCGGCACCAGGAGCATTGATTCATCCTGAACATAATAATCTAAATAAACCCCTTCATTGTCATATATGAAGATGATGTCAGGAAGACTTTTTAATACGGACCTAAGCCTGTTTTCACTCTTAATGAGCTCCTGGTCCGCTAAATATTTCTCATCAATGTCTGTACAAATACCTACTCCGCCGCTAAACGCTCCTGTGGTATCATAAAACAGCTTTTCAAACAACTTGACTCGGATTTGCTCTCCACTTTTTCGCCGAATATGGGACTCGTAATAGAAATATTCACTTTTTTCCCTAACACTCTTTTCAATTTCGTCTATGTAAGCCTGAAAATTCCCTTCAAAAATTTCACTTTTTTCTGTTTCAAGCATTTCCTTCGTCTCATACCCTATGACATTTTTTACATTTTCGCTGATTTGATACAGTTTCCAATTCTTGTCGTGATAATAAACAAACCCTTTGGTTTGTTGCAGCAACATGGTTTGTTGCCTAAACAATTCCTCCAACTCTTTTGAATTCTTTTCGAGGAGTAGATTTTTTTCGTTTGAAGTTTTTAAATATTTAAAAATAAACACCAAAATGACCAGCAGTAATCCAAATAAAGCCGCAAAGATAAAAAAGTATGTCCCATAAATGCCTGAAGTAACATGGGATTTCTCTTGGACAAAAACAAAACCATACCCCCGACCCAACTCATGTAGGTTAAAGGGATATTGCACTATGAGAACAGGTTCCCGCCGACCTTCACTATCTATAAGTTCACCTTCATAACTCCCTCTCAGCCCACCTGTTATTTCACGGTACATACGGTCATAGACTGCTTTGTTTATGGCCCCATTAGGGAAGTTACTAGATGTATGAAGCTCCAGTAATTTATCATCTTGAAAGGCAAATTTGTAAGCACCCATTCCCAGATAATAGTTCAAGGTAGACTCGGAGAAAAAATTAAACAAATTCAATTTCAATAAAATCTTAACATCACTTCTCGTTGAAGCCGCAAAAAGGCAAGTGTGACAGGACGCCTTGGTAAGTTCTTTTTGAGCTGTGCCTTTTTCGAAATAATTGTTGGTATTAAGCCTGTAATATGTGGTCTTTCCCCGTTGTTGAATATAAAGGGTATCAATCAAGCTATAATAACTATTTAAGATCCTCCGAGCCCTTGCATCATTGAAGACCTCTTGGACTTCCAGGTCTAAATTGCCCAAATTTTCAGGGGAGTTGGCAAAGGATACTATCTCTGAATTGAGATTGGTAAATTTGCGTTGCGCTTCATTGGCAGCAAGTTCTACTTGCTTATTAAGGAATATCTGTCTTGTCTCGATTAAGTTGTCTGAAAGCGCCCGATAAAAAAACAAAGCAAGCAAGATTGTCAAAACGACAGAAAAAATACCAAAGCTTAAGAGCCATGAAAATTTTTCTGATACCTTGCCTTCATTTATTCGCATTTCTTTCCAATGTTAATGTTGAAGATTAATTAAATACCAATTTATCATATTCATCTTTCTACAAAATGCTTTGTAATCATAACCTTCCAAATTAAATTCAAAAGCACCTTCTTTT
>DATHWC010000047.1:0-31252 GCA_035460985.1 Lunatimonas sp. | reverse complement strand
CCTAAATGGGAGTTTTAGGCGGACTTTAAAATGTTTCTTTTTATATTGAAATTCTGAAAGGGAAGTATGTTTAAAGATTAATATGTACCTCAAGTTGATCGGATGACGGACTCTAGAGAATATTTTTGTGAAGATTGAAAGACTACACCATATTGCCATTATATGTTCTGACTATGAAATTTCTAAGAAGTTTTATATAGGGATTTTAGGTTTCAAAGTTGAAAGGGAAATTTATAGAGAGGAGAGGCAGTCCTATAAACTTGACCTTTCGCTAAACGGCAGCTATATAATTGAATTGTTTTCCTTTCCAAATCCTCCTAAAAGACCATCGAGACCGGAATCAACAGGATTAAGGCATATATCTTTTGGAGTTACCTCAATTGAAAGTTCAATTGAATTCTTAGAATCAAACCAAGTAAGCGTTGAGCCGGTCCGAATAGATGAGTTTACTGGGAAAAAATTCGCTTTTTTTTCAGATCCGGACAATTTGCCTATTGAGATTTATGAATTATGATGACGATGGACCGATACGTTCAGGGATTTCCCGATATATTTTTGCAGGAAGCTTCCTTAAACCCTTGGGAAATAACAGACACGCTCGAAGAAATTATCTTTCGGAAATTGGGTGAATTAGGTGATGATTATAAAATAGAAAACAATGTGGCTATTCATAAAACGGCAATAATAGAACAGGGAGTAAAGCTAAAAGGGTCAATAATTATATCTGAAAACAGTTTTATTGGCGCAAACGCTTATTTACGTGGCCCGATATTTTTAGGATCCTATGTAAAAATTGGACCAAGCTCTGAAATCAAACAATCTATAGTTTTTAGCCATTCGGCTATCGCACACTTTAACTATGTAGGAAACAGTATTTTGGGAAGCCAGGTAAATCTAGAGGCAGGTTCAATCTGTGCCAATCATTATAATGAAAGACAGGACAAAAGAATATATGTTTCGTTGGGAGGAATAGTCATTGATACTAAAACGGAGAAATTCGGTTCCATAATAGGTGACAACTCAAAGGTAGGTGCAAATGCAGTTCTTTCACCGGGAACGATATTGGAAAAAAACAGCGTGGTTAAGCGGCTCGAATTGATTGAACAGGTAAAAGGAAGTAGCGAGATTTAGGTGTCATCCTGGTTGAAGCCTGAACTGGTCACTTCTATCAATATACATAGCCTATTTAAGAAAAATAAGTATAAAGACAATGGATAAATGAACCTGGGCGAAAACCTGACCGCTGCAAAACTTTTGTCCAACATCGATGAATTCATTAAATTCGAGAAAGAATTCCTAAAATAAGTTAAATATGAAAAAAGAATGGATTGTATTCTTTGCAGTATGGTGTTTGCTCTTTCTGCTGTTTGCTTACTGGCAGATTAACGATCCCGATCCGGAGTGGTGGGTTCCTGCTTATATTGGAGGGGCTATGGTTTGCGGATTGGCTGCGGTAAACCGGTTTCCTTTACAAATTATAGCCGCATTGGCAGCAGCCTATTTGATTGCCTCCTTTTTCTTTTGGCCCCAAGAGATCTTTGGGTGGGTCTCTCAGGAAATGGAGCAAAAAGACTTGACTATGAAAACTCCTGAAATGGAAACAAACCGGGAATTCTTTGGCTTGTTGCTTTTGGCCGTGGTGACAGGTTTGGCTTTTTGGCAGGGAAAAAAACAAATTTTGACAAAATAATAACTGATAATGATCAAAAAATACAACGTTACAGGGATAGGAAATGCATTGGTGGATATTGAATTTACTGTTTTAGATTCATTTTTAACGGATTTTGGTATAGAAAAAGGACTAATGACCCTCGTAGATGAGGAACGTCAGACAACCCTGATGAAAGAGATTAACAAGGCTACTGCCAAGATGCAGTGTGGAGGGTCGGCAGCGAATACGGTTATCGCATTAAGCCAGTTCGGAGGAAATGCCTATTATTGTTGCAAAGTCGGAGACGACGAGTTGGGAAGGTTTTTTATGGAGGATCTACAGGAAGCCGGCGTTTCCAACAACTTACAGGCAGACCGACTGGAAGCGGGTATTACCGGGAAATGTCTTGTAATGGTGACGGATGATGCTGAACGCACTATGAACACTTTTCTTGGAATCACGCAAAATTTTTCCGTTCAGGAGGTGAATGAGGCAGCAATCAAAGATTCCGATTACCTGTATATAGAAGGGTATTTGATTCCTTCACCTAACGGAAAGGAAGCGATGTTGCACGCCAAGAAAGTGGCAGAATCCAATGGAACAAAGGTTGCATTAACCTTTTCGGATCCGGCCATGGTCAAGTATTTTGCTCCTGCGTTTGACGACGTCATAGGACCAAGTGTAGATTTGCTTTTTGCGAATGAGGAAGAAGCCATGTTGTTTACCAAAAAAAGCAACTTGGCGGAAGCAAGAGAGGAGCTGAAAAAATCAGCCCGCCATTTTGTGATTACTCAGGGGAAAAACGGTGCCATGGTATTCGACGGGGATACATTTATCGATATAGAACCTTATGCGACGAAAGCAATCGATACTAACGGAGCAGGTGATATGTTTGCGGGGGCATTTTTGTACGGGATTACCAATGGCCACTCTTACGCATCAAGTGCCAAACTGGCAAGTATGGCATCGTCAAAAGTTGTCAGTCAATTTGGCCCCCGATTGAAATGGCATGAAGCTAAGGAAATATTAAATAGGCTGCATCCCTAATTAGTTCATTTCCGTATGTTGTGTAATTTTGTAATCAATTTGTTGGTTATCAGGGAAAATAGTGGTAAATTATTGGCTTGTTGTTAAACCCAAAAAAAAACACTATTATGAAAAATTCAACTTCCTTGTATAGCCGCTTAGGGGTAATGCTCTTGGCAATTTTCTGTTTCGCTTATTTCTCTACCCATGCTAACGAAAACAATGGAGATGGTGAAGAGATTAATGTAACCGGAGAAGTACTGGATATGTCCTGTTTTATGGCAAGTGGTGCCAAAGGTGAAGGGCATAAAGGCTGTGCTGAAAAATGCATCAACAACGGCATGCCAATTGGATTGCTGGGTACTGACGGCAAGGTTTACCTTCTCGTTGAGGATCACAAAAATGCAGATCCCTATCAATCCTTAAAGACATTGGCAGCTGAGAATGTTGCTGTCACAGGAAAATATTTTGTGAGAAATGGCATGCCTGCCATTGTGATAGGTAAGGTAAAGAAAGCCTAGGTATTTGAAATAAAACTACTACAAATATTTAGAGCCCCTTATTTAAGGGGCTTTTTTTTTATACGACTTTATTTTGCCTTATAAGAGATTGCCAATCATTTGTTGATTGCCAAAATCTTTAAACGCATTTTCTTTCTTTTAGCTGCTAGTATGACAACTTCAAATCAATTGAATTGCTCCTTTATGGTTTGGAGGGGAATTTATTTTCACAGAATATACATTAATTCAGAAAATGGTTATCTTTGAAGTTTATAAAATAAGGGTGGAAGATATTTGAGATTTTTGGGTCAAATTATGAACAATGACGCTTAGCAAAAATCACTTATTTAGGCGGGTTGTTTAACTTTTCCATATCCTGGCATTATTATTTTCTGAAGAATGCAAGTCTTGGTTGAATGGAAAACTAATTTCGTAAATGGAAAATTTTGGAGTAATAATTACTTGCTGTGAAACAGATTATTGTTTTGCAAAGGGGACCTGTGCGAGTGTGAAGTATTTTATGCCCAATACACCTATTTGCTTCCTAGTAGATGGGGAGTTTGACTTGGGCGAATTTCCAAAGGATTATGATATCATTGTTCTGAAAAAAGAAAATTTAAAAAGCGATTTTCTGAAGGCAAATAGTTGGGGTTGGGGATTGACTAAGATGAATGCGTTTTGGGAAAGCCCTTTTGAGACATTTTTGTTGTTGGACGCTGATACCGCATTGTATGGGGATATGACCAAATATGCTGATTTTTCGAAGTTTGATTTTATAATTGACGACCCGAAGGTCGAGTACACGGTAGACAATTTGAGACGTTTCTTCTTCAATCCGGACCATATTGAAAAATATTTTCCTGGATTTTCCTATCTATCAAATCCATATGTTTGTACTGGAGTACTTTTTGGTAAAAGAGACATTTTGAGAATTGAGGATTACAAAAGGTATTTTGAGATTATATCAATACAGCCTGATCTTTTCTTTCCAGGTGAACAAGGGTTCTTAAATGTCCTTCTTTTTCAAATGGCTCAAAAAGGCGATATCAGGTTGGGGAGTCATGATATTCAATATGTTGTTCCGGATTTCACTTACGAGGAAAGCAAGAATAATTTCCCTGTGCCGATAATCAAGGATGTCTCACCCCAAGTTATTCATTGGGCAGGAAGTGTAAAGCCTCTCCTGCAAAACAGGAAGAATGGATATGTTGAGCCTCTGATATTTTTCAGGGAGAAATATTTGAAAGATTTAGGCGTGACAGATCAAGCTGAAATAGAGAGGATTTTAAGTGAGGAAGACAATTTCCTTGTAGCCAATGTCAATAGTAGAACATTGAAAGGCAGAATTAAAAATAATATAAAAAAATTAAAAAATTTATTTTCCTAATTAAGGATAGATAATTACACTTCCAAAATAAGAACAAAAACCTGGTCAGATTCAACTAGGGAACGGATGGGAACCTGTAAGAATAGTGTTTTCAGCGAAATATGCTGTCTTTCTTATTTCGCTATCCCAACCAGTCAGGCCATTTTTCGCAATATCCGATAGAATTATATCGGACCTTGAATTTTTCGTGAAACTTTAATAATCAATCAACCAAATTTACCCGCCTTCCATAATCACATAAGAATGCGAAAAAGTTGTTTCAATTAAGGAATCCGCAGTCGCCGGCTCGTAGTGAAACTTAAAATCCACCCGATTTAGGTCCAAGGCATGGTTTATCACCACCTGATAGTGTTGGTCTTTAAGAGGCGTAAGCACATATTCAGGGTCATTTTCCAGCTTAATGTTCATTTTTCCCGGATAGGGAAAAGGAAAGTAAACTTTCAAGTAATATTTATCTTCAAAAAGAAAAGAGTCCTGAATCCACGGTATAAGCCTATTGTCAATTTTTTTCTGATCTTTATAAGTGGCCTCGTAGATAGATCGGCCGTCTTTTACCAAAGTATGAATTGTAAGATTTTTCTCTTCATCCACAAGGATGTTGTTTCCTTCCTGCAGAATTGTCGGTTTTTCTTCCGCCGGAATCTCTATAGACCTTCGGCTTTCTATATTGTTAAGGTTTTGCTCCTTCTTGAAAGTGTCAGGAGCCGATTTTTGCCCACAACCAACTATGACTGCTAAGAACAAAAAAGCATATTTTGATTTTAGGACATTTTCCATGCCCGTACCATTTCTTTCTTTCCCGGAGGACCGGGTACCACATCCAACGTAAGCCCCAAGGCTTGCAAGTCCTTTTTTACTTTTGCTGCCGCACAATATGTCACAAATACAGCGTTTGGGTTCATAGCATCCACCACCTTGGCGAGAAGTTCTTTTTCCCAGATTTTCGGCTGCTTTTTGGGAGAGAAAGCGTCATAATAAACAATATCTGTCCCGTACATGATCACATCCTCCAGTTTTACCCGTTCCTTTTTGATGTTGAAGTAATCTGTCATCGGTTTTCCGGTATCCCAATCCATGTTATGGAGGCGCTGAAACTGATTGTTATAGTGGGTGAGTGTTTCGTCTATTTGGGTGTAGTTAAGCTGCGAATAAATTTCTTTTTCCAAAGGAAAAGGCTCGATGGTATGATAGAGTATCGGGACATTGTTTTGCTCTGCCCAAATAAGGGTAAGCCAAGCATTCAGACCTGTTCCAAATCCTACTTCAAAGATACGCACAGGAAGTTTTTCCCTATTTCTGGCGTACCATGCCTCTAATCCATACAGAAGAAAAATGTGGATGGACTCCCGATACGCTCCGTGAGAACTGTGGTAGCTTTCGTTGATCTCCGGAAGATACACCGAATGGGAACCGTCATCTGTCACGATAATTTTAGGATCTTTATTCATTTTTCTAAACCTTATAAATCAATACCACACAATATGCAGATACTCCCTCCTGCCTACCGACAAAACCAAGTTTTTCCGTTGTGGTGGCTTTGATTGATACTTGATTGGGTTCGATCCCCATTACATCTGCCAGACAGGCTTTCATGTCGGGGATATGTGGATTTATTTTTGGGAGTTGAAGGCAAATCGTAGAGTCAATATTGCCAATGGCGTACCCTTCATCACGTAGAAGTTTCATGACATCACTAAGGAGAATTTTGCTGTCTATGCCTTTGAATTTGGGATCCTGGTCCGAAAAATGAAATCCAATATCCCTAAGGTCTGCGGCTCCAAGTAGCGCATCGCAAATGACATGAATAAGCACATCCGCATCCGAATGGCCTACCGCACCCTTATCATGCACCACCTCAATGCCCCCCAACCAGAAGGGAACCCCTTCTTTCAACTGATGTACATCATACCCAAATCCAACTCTAAATCCTTTCATGCCTTACTATTTTTATCATGCTCTATAATAGGGGGAGATGTTTTTACCACTTGAATTTTAGCTTTACTGGTTGAACTATGAGCTTTGGTATTTGCTGATATTATTTAGCAGCAACCAATACATTGCTCTCACTTCAATATATACTCTTTTATGCTGTGTGGGTTACGTCTTCTGTTTTGCGCTTATAATATACTACTGAAGAATTCTCATCGGTCAGGAGTTCCCTAGCTGCCTGGATGATGGCTTCCCCTTTTATTTTTAGTTTTCTTTCGTATTCTTCTTCATAGAGTTCCGGCGATCCCAAATGGGCGTAGTAGGCCAACTTCATAGCCCGGTTAAGCAAGTGAACCGCCTCATAGGTCTTCATAGCATCTGCCTGATTTTTCACTTTTTGCAATACTTTTGGAGAAATGGTGGATTGCTTAAATTCTTCAATTACCTGATCCAATAGTATCTCTGCATCTTCCGCGTTGTGACCCTTCTCCATTTTAGCGGAAATGATCAACAGGTTGGGATCAATGCTTCCCAGCACGTAGGCACGGCAGCTGGCAAAAACCTTTGTGTTGCTAACAAGTTTTTTCTCAAGTATCGATGACCTCCCAAATCCCAGCACGTCGGTAATCAGGTCCGCCTCCAAATATCCAGACATTAGCCTGCCGGGTATATGATATACTTTATACAATGCGTCCGTAGGCACATCTGAAAGTACGGTTCTTGTCTTTTTTTTACGTTGGACTGGCTCAGTAGGCGGAGCATCTTTGGACATTTCCCGAGCGGGGATATCGGCAAACCATTTCTCTGCAAGAGTCAATGCTTCTGAAGCTTCGATATTGCCAGCGACTACTAAAATGGCATTGTTGGGTACGTAATGGCTTTGATAAAAATTAGCCACGTCCGCGGCGGTGAAATTTTCAATGTCCGCAATTTCCTTTCCAATGGTAGGCCATTGGTAGGAGTGCTTTTCAAAGGCAAGTTCACGCACATGATGCATGGCATCGCCATAGGGTTGATTTAAGTAGCGTTGCTTAAACTCTTCAATGACGACCTCCCGCTGATTTTCAATTGTTTTCTCCTGTAGATTGAGCGAAAGCATACGGTCGGATTCCAACCAATACGCGGTCTCTATATTGACGGCCGGCAGACTGATGTAATAATTTGTGATATCGGTGTTGGTAAATGCGTTGCATTCGCCGCCTACCCGCTCCACTGCCGTATCAAAGGAAGGAACATGCCGGGATCCTCCAAACATCAGGTGCTCAAAATAATGCGCCAACCCAGTTTTTCCGGGGATTTCGTTTCTGGACCCAACCCGGTACAAAACATTCAATACGGCCATTTCAGTCGTCTTGTCCGTGTGGACATAGAGTTGAAGACCGTTCTTCAATTCAAATTTCTGGTAGTTCATCATGCTTATTGGAAAGCAAAATTAGCAAAAATTGCCGCTTTTCTACCCCTTCTACTGGATTGATTCTCCACTATATCCCGCACGCTTTAGTGCTGCCTTTACATTTTCCTCTGTTGTCTCCCCCTCTACGTGAAGGATTCGGTCCGGATGGGAAAGATCTACGGACCATTTTGCAACCTGTAGGGCTTCCATTTCAGGGGTAATTGCGGCCACACATGCGCCACATTTTACGTTTGTTTTTAATTTTATCATGATGTAGTAATTTTTTTGAAACAAATAAATAGAAAATCTGATTTAACTACCCGCGAATATCAGCGGATATAGTTGAGACGGAGACTGCTGGTAACTACCGATACAGAACTTAAGGCCATAGCCGCCCCCGCTATCTCTACTTCCTCTTTGTCAAGGATGGATTGTGCGCTATGGCTGGCATAGTTGACGGAAGCGGATCGAACCCCTTCCATGTGGGAGAGGGTGGACTCGACGCTGACCGCACACGCTGCGCAGCTCATACCGGTCACAGGGAGGTCTATCGATTTTGCCATGGGATTTCGAGTATTTTTTATTGTTTTACAAATTTAGCTCCTTTCCTAATCAGGATATGTACAGAATTTTTCAAATTAGTTATATCGTTTGTTCTTTAAGGATAATGAATCGGTGGATAAAGAGACATTCACCCCTTTTCATAGCATTGGAAAATTAAAAACCAGTAACTTTACCGTTCTTGTAAAGGAAGCGGTGGTATGAACTATCCACCATCTATTCAAGTTTAATCACCATGTCCTTCCAACAATATACTGAAAGTTCGTTCATGAAGAAATCTACTGTAGAGCCGGCTTGTACCGGATTGTTTTCTCCACTATTTTTAGATTACTTGGGTCAAAAAGAAGCAACCGCTTCCTTGTACACAGTTTATCCCAGCCTTCAGAATTTCCGGCAACTTATGGATACACGAAAATTTGATTCAAAAAACCGTGCAGTGTTGGTGGAGGTATTGGCAGAGCAGTATCAGGGATTGGAAAACAAGGCAGCTGTAAATGAAAACATTGAACTTTTGGCCAAAGAAGGCACCTTTACGGTGACCACCGGACATCAGCTTAATTTAATGACCGGACCGCTGTACTTTATTTACAAGATTGTTTCCACCATCAATTTGGCCAAAAAGTTACGACAGGAGTACCCCGACAGAAAAATTGTCCCAGTTTATTGGATGGCGTCAGAGGATCATGATTTTGAAGAGATCAACCATTTTTTATTTGATGGGAAAAAGTATACTTGGGAAACAGATCAAAAGGGAGCTGTGGGTGAATTTGAGATGGACAATGGATTAAAACAATTACTCGCAGATATGCCGTTTGTCCCTGATTTCTTTAGGCAGGCCTATCGGGAATCAGCCAACCTTGCCGATGCTGTGCGTAATTATGTTCATTTTCTATTTGGTGAAGAAGGTTTGGTAGTCGTAGATGCCAATGATCCACGTTTAAAGGCTTTGTTTGCTCCGATTATTAAAGATGATATGCTTAATCAGCGGGCGAATACCTTGGTGCAGGAACAGAATGGGAAACTGGAGAAGCTCGGGTATAAGCCGCAGGTTTTCCCAAGAGAAATAAATTTTTTCTATTTGAAAGAAGGGCTCAGAGAACGTATTGTTTACCAAGAAGGATCTTATCAAGTGATGAATACCGGAATTACGTGGACTGAAGTGGAACTTTTGGAAGAATTGAACCATTTTCCGGGGAGGTTTAGCCCCAATGTGGTGATGAGACCATTATACCAGGAGTGTATTCTTCCCAATGTTGCCTATTTGGGCGGACCTGCCGAAGTCGTGTATTGGTTTCAACTTACGTTGGTATTTGAACATTATGAAGTCGATTATCCGGCAGTGATGCCTCGGAATTTTGTGATGATTGTTCCCAAAGTAATCCATCGAAAGGTGAATAAGCTGGGATTGTCAGCAGCGGATATTTTCAAACCAATTGACCAGTTACGTATTACATACACCCTGGACCATGCTGAATCAGACCTGAGTTTGGGTGAAGAAAGACAAGTTTGGGAAAATCTCCTCGATCAAATAGCCTCGAAAGCGATTAAAAGTGACCCTACTATTGGAAGTGCTGCGAACGCAGCTAAGGTTCGTGGGTTGAAGATATTGGAACAACTGGCTAAAAAATTGCGTAAGGCAGAAGAGGTTAAACACAGCACGGCGATCCGGCAGCTGAGAGATATCAAGGAGGGTCTTTTTCCGGGAGGCGTTCCACAGGAGCGAAAATTGAATTTCTTGAACTTTTACCTTGAAAATCCGAATTTTATCCAGGAGCTACTTCAACAGTTGGATCCATTGGATTTCAATGTTATAGTATTGGAGGCTGATGAGAACTAAAGGGGAAATTCGTTCCCTTTATATAAAAAAACGAAAGGAACTTGGAGTGCTGGAGCGTCAGCGTTTATCGCAGAAAATAGCCGATCAAGCAAAACTTTATTTGTTAGACAATAAGTGGATGGAACACATACATGTGTTTTTGCCTATTCAAAAACTGTATGAAATAAATACTTGGTTGCTTATTCAGGAAATGTATAACTTGCGAAGGAAAGTGTATACCTCTGTCACCGATTTTGAAATGAATGTCATGCGGACGGTGTCTATAGATACACATTCTGAATTTACAACAGACAAATTTGGTTTACCTGTACCTGTTAATCCATTATTTATTGGAGAGGGGCAGCAGATGGATTTGGTTTTTGTTCCGCTTTTGGCATTTGATTTGAAGGGTGTGCGTGTGGGGTATGGAAAAGGTTTTTATGATAAATTTTTTGCAACAATGAATGGGGAGGTCCGCAAAATAGGCTTGTCTTATTTTCCAGCGGCGGATTTACTTCCCCAAGAAAGTCACGATGTTTTATTGAATGGATGCATTCTGCCGGACCAAAGATTACATTTTAAAAATTAACAGGTTACAAAAATTAAAGTTTTATGGAAAAGAAATTAATCGTTGTCGCAATGGCCTTTTTGGCTATTTTATTTACATCAGAAGTAAAGGCACAGTCTTATGCAACAGGAATAGGGCTGCGCTCCGGAGTGAGTAACGGGCTAACCGTAAAGCATTTTATTCAAGAGAATGTGGCATTGGAAGGCATACTGCACACGCGTTGGAACGGATTGGTGATCACGGGTCTGTATGAAGTACACAAGAACATATCAGAAGTTAGGGGACTAAGATGGTTTTACGGAGGTGGTGCGCATATCGGATCGTGGAATGGACGTAGAAGCGACAGGAGAAATCCCCCTTGGGCCGATTCAGACTTTAACGGTGCTACCGTTGTAGGTTTGGATGGAATTATAGGGTTGGATTATATATTTACAGGTGCCCCCATCAATTTATCCTTGGATTATAAGCCTGCATTTAACCTGACCAACAATGCTGGATTTTGGGGAGATGAAGTTGCGTTGTCTATTCGTTTTGCTTTTTAGTGATTTTAAAAATCAAAACACAAAAACGCTCCCAACAAATCGCTGTTTGTTGGGAGCGTTTTATATTTTATTGCCTACCCTTGGGGGATAAGTTTTATCAATAATCCGGTAAGCTCAGTTACCGCATAGATGTATCCATCTGGACTTTGGGCAACGTGCCTTACCCTTCCGATGTCCTGGAATAATTTTTCCTCGCCAACATAAGTTTTACCATTCAATTCTACACGTGCGATGTGCTGCTTGGCTAGCGCACCTACCAGAAGGTTTCCTTTCCAGTTGGGATACTTGTCTGAGGTGACGATAGTAGCGCCGCAAGGAGCAATAGAAGGTCTCCAGAAATGTATGGGCTGTTCCATCCCTGATTTGACGGTATCTTCAGTGATGATGGAGTCATCATACCCAATGCCGTAGGTAATCTCCGGCCATCCGTAATTCTTTCCTTTTTCGATCAAATTAATTTCGTCTCCTCCTTTGGGTCCGTGTTCGATGCCCCAGATAAGGTCATTGGCTTTGTCATATACCAAGCCCTGTGGATTCCTGTTGCCATAGGTCCATATGGAAGGGATGGCACCCGCTTCGTCTACAAAGGGATTGTCAGTAGGTATCCGACCGTCATCATGAATCCGGTGAATTTTGCCATGTGAATTTTTGAGTGTTTGTGCGTTTTCAGGATTTGCACCCCGCTCACCGTTGCTGAAGAAAAGAAAATTGTCTTTGTCGAAAATTATTCGACTCCCAAAATGTCTTCCGCCTTCAACAGCAGGCGTGGTAATAATGAGGTCTTCTTGTTGAACTAAAGTGTTTCCTTCAATCTTAGCTCGCATGATTGCGGTAGCACCGCCACCTTCAACAGGTTTTGCATAAGCGATGTAAACCCAACCATTGTCGGCGTAGTTTGGATGCAGTTGGATATCTAGCAAACCAGCTTGGTTCACTTCATGTACTGCTGGGACACCTTCTAGCTTCTGACCGGTATACGAGTCATTTTCAAAAATCAGTATTTCTCCTTTTCTTTCAGTTATCAGCATCCGACCATCTGGTAGCCAGGTCATTCCCCAAGGGTTTTCTAGTTCGGTATACAGAGTATCTACTTTAATAATGTGTTTTTCTGTATTAACCGCGAAGGAATCTACCTCTACCTTATCAAGGTCATCACTCGATCCCGTTGTTTTTTCCTGGCAGGCAGTCCAAAGGAAAGTGGAAATCAGAAGAAAGTGTAGTGTTTTTTGGAATTTCATAGATATGTTTTTTAATAACTGCAAATATAATGAATTTTAATCATTATTGTTCTGGAAAAACCAATTCGATTAGCGTAGCTTACCAAAATTGTCATATGAAAGTTTGGATTATATGAATGTTCGTAAACAGCTTTAAACTCGGCAAAAACAGCAGTTATACGCATATTAATCATTTCTAGTTGATATAAAATGTATTTTAAATGCTTAAAACTGTTATTTGGCAGTATTAAATATCATTTTATGTAAATTTTCGAAATTTAATTTTTTTTACCAAAGATTAGTGTCTATTTTCATCACACCAACAATAATCAGGGAAATTAAACCACCCAAACAAGCCGTATTTCGATACACAGTAACCGAATTTTTATTCCTAATCCCAGAATCCATTCACAAGGAAAAAGTTTTAACCCAGAATATTTAGCATTCAACCCCAGTAAAGGTCGATTGATCGAATATATCCCAACCAACAATAAATCTTGGCGATATTTGAATCAGAATTTAATCGACAGCTAACAATAATCTCATTAAAATGAAAAAGGCAATAAATAATTTTTGGAATGGAATAGTAGGCATAGTGCTACTGACAATGCTAACCTCCTGTTTACCAGAATCAATCGAAGACCAACCTATATTGGACGATGGCGTATCCACGCTTGTTGCCAGCCCTACATTCGAGTGGGCTACTACGAAGTCGGTGGAGATTAAAGTAAATGGGCTGGGGCTTCCTGTAGACATCAGTCGAAGACTTACCTTGAAAACGGCAGATGGAGATATTTTCTACGCCAATTCCCATAACATAAAAGACGACCTTACGCTGCGATTTTCTCTGCCAAACCATGTTAGTCAAATCAAAATGGTCTATGGTACTTTGGAAAAGACGCAGGAGATTCAAAACCTAAAGGTAGTTTTTGATTATGGAGTGGAAGTTGATAACAGTGACATTGACTAATATTTTTAAAAAAAAATTAAAATGAAAAAGCTATTTATAATTTTATTTGCCACATTTTTCTTGTTCGCTGGGAGTTTTGCACAAAATTTCGTGGCTGTGGATGCTGAAGAAGGAAACAGGGATGTTTACTTTGCGAAGTGCTGGTCTATGGAAGCTATTACTGTTAGTAACAGCTCGACTACACTAATTGATGGAAGCTATAGTTTCCGAACCAATCAATCTATTGATGATAGTAACACATCAACTTGGATCACGTCTCCATGGATGTTGTTGGAGGCTGGCTCGATGTCGTTCAAGTCAAGACTTGACGGTGAAGCGGGTGGCAACAGGAGTATTTTAATTCAGTACATCCCCTATGATGCAAACGGGACGGCCCATGGGCACGGAACTGCGGTGGAGTTTGATAAGTTTGATTTTCCAAATCCGATAAATAATCAAACCACCATTCATGAGGTAAGCATAAAAATACCTGAAGATATAATAGGTACTCCTCACAAAATCTTCATCAGTTTTGTGGGTGATGGAGGTTCGGCCCGTGTCGGGTTAGACAACTTAAAGATACCAGGTAAGTACTATGCTGATCCTTCCAATGGATGTATGCCACTAGACGAAAGACAAGTTGACAGCGATGGAGACGGTGTGATTGATGAAGAGGATGACTATCCAAATGATAAATACAGAGCATATAACAACTATTTTCCAGCCAAAGATTTCAGTACCCTAATGTTCGAAGATTTATGGCCATCCTTGGGGGATTATGATTTCAACGACTTGGTGGTAGATTATCGTATCAACCGGGTGACTGATGGTAAAGGAGAGATAGTGGAGGTAATTGTAGACCTTAGGACTAGGGCGGCTGGAGCAGGATATAGAAACGGTTTTGGTATTGAATTTACCGGCATCGAACCATCGAAGGTAATAGAAGTAGAAGGAACCGAGATTAAAGGGGCTTCTATTCACAAGTTTGATGCAAACGGGTTGGAGTCAGACACAAAATATGTCACTGTGATTGCTTACGACGATGTTTTCAATGTACTGCCTCATTTAGGCCAGGGAACAACAGGAGTAAATACAACTCCGGGCGGCCCATTTCAAGAAGTTAATTTGCAGCAGGTTGTCATTAGATTCAAAAAGGATGGTGAAGTTGGTAAGGGAGGTCCGGTTTATTTGAAAGAGATTGGATATGAAAATTTTAACCCCTTCCTAATTGCCAACCAAAAGAGAGGATATGAAATACATCTTCCTGGTAAACAGCCTACAGCTTTGATTGATAAGAGTCTATTTGGCACAGCAGATGATTCTTCCAGTGAAGGAGCGAATAGTATGTACCGAAGTAAAAATGGAAACCTTCCCTGGGCATTGGACGTGACAGAAAACATTCCTTACTTGAAAGAGGGATATAATTTTAACAAAGGATACGTGAAGTTTACCGAATGGGTAAAATCTAACGGTAGTCAATATGAAGATTGGTATCTGGATAAGTCGGGATATAGAAATAGTGAAGCATTACTAAACATCAAATAGTTAGTTATAGGTTGTTTGAGTGGCCAGTGAAGTTGGAATGAATCACTTTTTTATTGAAACAAGAAAGAGGCGCATTCACCTGATTATCAAAAGGATTTAGGAAAGTGAGGTAGCGAAAAGGTGGGAGATGGTAGGGGGACAGAATATAAAATTATTCTGTTCCCCTTTTATGTCCATGATTTTAACAAAAAATGTGTATGTTTACACTGATGTAACTTGATTATACCTTTTTAGGATTGTTTACATCATGGCAATTATCGATTTTAATAATATTTTAGGAGTTTGATTAGCAATTTCAGCGCAAATTAAACAAATGTTTTTACGAATAAGTAAAGGTATGAAGAACAATTACATAACCCCTGGAAGAACTTTTTTAATGAACATAAAGCGAGTATTTTACCTTTTTATTGCTAGTGTGCTTTTAATAATGACAGATCTACAGGCTCAAACTGTAACTGTCACAGCCACGGATAATAATTTAGTTATTGAAAGGTTGACACTCGATGTCGATGGAGTAGAAATTGTCCAGACATCTCCAACTGGGAATAGTAACCCCTCGCCAATTGATGCTCCTGTAATCATTTCGTCCCTCCAAATGGAAAATGGGACGAAGATTTTTGCTACAACAAGAAGCCCGACGGTAACTAGACTCCATCCTTTGTTGGGTTCACAGGAAATAGATGCCGGGGCGGTATTAATTGTAAGGTCTGACGATCAGATTATTAGTCATCGAAGTCCGGATTTTCTGGCCAATCTTGAGTCAGTTGTGTCCACTCCAGATCTTCGGTCTTATTGGGATATTGGTGCTCAACCATCTATACCAGTAGGCGAAGCTTTTGCCGACTTAATGTGGGCTGACCAAGTAATCACATCTGGATTTCTTCTATACACAGAACGAAATGGTAACTCAGCGACCGATTTTATAGCTCTTCGAGCAAACGGGGATCCAATTCCCGGAACTAAAATTATCCAGGTGAGAGGTTGGCAGTGGGATACAGGAGTAAATCACATTACGAACATACCAACCCAAACCCAATTTTTGGTTCTTTTTTCACCTATGATATTCGAGTCCCAGGAGCCTATTCACGGGATCCGGGTAATCAGCGTAGACGAGCCGGACGGTAAAATGGTGTTTTTCGTCAACGCTTTGTTTGCAGCCTCTGATTTTGCCTTCAGGGTAAACTCTGAGACTGGGGAAAATGCAGTTGTGAATATTTTTGAGAATGATGAACTAAACGGTTTTGCTTTAAACCCCATTGACGTCCAATTGACTCTCGTTGAACCATTTCCGGATAATACCCTTATTCTCAATCCCAACGGGGATGTGGATGTTCCGCCAAATACAGAGCCGGGACTCTATAAGATGGTTTACGAAGTAAGAACTGGGGAAGGAGAAGTTTCCAGAGCTACGGTCAATGTGCAGGTTATCGAATACCGGCCTTATGCCTATGATGACAACGTTAGCCTTGATGATAGTTTTGGACTTGAGAATGCGGTTAATGTAATCGAAAATGATTCTTTAAACCTTCTTCCCACCACTGTGGATGAGTTGATTTTAACGGAAGTATCCAATGAAACTAATGGTATATTAACCCTAAATGCTGACGGATCGGTAGATGTAGCTGAGGGGGTTCCGAGTGGGACTTACACCTTAGTATATCAAATCTGTGATAGGGCAAATCCCGTAAAATGTGACCAGGCTACTGTAACCGTATTTGTGAATGAAACCGTTGTCACAGCTGTAGATGATAATTTTGGGTTAATTAATGTGACTAGAGGTGGTCAGATTGGGAATGTTTTGGACAACGATTTACTTAACAACGAGCCGGTAGATAAAGCTAGGGTTTTTGCTGAATTAACTGATTCGGCAGGACTTACAGGTGTAACCCTTTCGGAAGACGGCATTCTAACTCTTCCTGTTGACCTTCCCATTGGAATCTATACGCTTGAATATGAAATTGTCGAAACCGTAAATCCAATCAACAGAGATCAGGGACTCATAACGTTCGAGTTAGTTAATCCTGAGATCTCTGTCGTCGATGACGACGCTATCACCAATCAAAACGAATCCGTGAATATCGGAGTTCTAATCAACGATGATATTGTCGTAGGATCGCTCGACCCAGAAACACTTACAATTACAGTAAACGCACTAAATGGAACAACAGTTGTTAATTCCGATGGAACGGTTACCTATTCGCCTAATGACAATTTCTTTGGGGAGGACGAGTTTACTTATGAGGTTTGTGACGGGGCTGATAGATCAGTATGTGATACCGCTATCGTAAGAATCACAGTTAGACCTATTCTTTTGGAGTTAGCCAAGACATCCGATCTTACCGATGTCCAAGTAGGTAGCATGCTAACCTATACTATAGAATTAACAAATAATTCAGTTTTTGATTTAGTAGACGTTACTGTAACTGATGCGTTGCCTTCTGGATTAATGTTTTTATCTGGCACCCCGGAGCCAAACTCTTCCAATACCTGGGAGATTGCGAGCATTCCCGCAGGAGGTTCTTCCTCTATTATTATAGAAGCAATGGCAACGGCACCTGGAGAATTCGTGAATTCGGCTCAGATTGCCATCGGACCCTATACGGATGAAGTAACGGCATCTCCGGTAGTAATCGGACAGAGGGAAGTAGACATAGCAATTTCCAAGACCTCTTTTGGCGTTGAGATATTCGAGGGAAATGATTTTGAATATGAAATAGAAGTCACCAATTCCGGAACTGCCGAAGCCAATCAAATACTTGTCACGGACAACTTGCCAAGTAACGTGGAATACGTATCATTCTCCTCCTCGGGATTTGATGGTACGCCTACGGTAAACGGAAATGCGATATCTTGGACTATTCCATCCTTGGCTGCGGGTAGCTCGCTGACCTTTTTCATTCAGGTACGCGCTCTTCAAGCAGGCCAGGTAACTAATACGGCAGGAATTTCCGTACCGGATGATCAGGTGTTAGTGTCCCCTGGAGCTGAGGCAACGGATACCAACCAAATCAGAGTCTTCTTTATCCCTAATGTAATTACACCAGGCAGGTTAGATGGTAAAAATGATCAGTTTGTCATTAACGGTATAGGAAGGTTTGCGAGCAATACGCTGACTATCTTCAACAGATATGGTGATCACGTGTTTGAACAAGAGAATTATGCAAATAATTGGTCAGCAGAGGGACTGACAGGAGGATCGTACTTCTATGTCTTAACCACGAAGGATTCGGCGGGTAATGAGCAGACCTTTAAAGGCTGGATTCAGGTAATTAAGTAAGAAAATAAGGTAATCAGGATTGGGTAGAAAATCAATTTCGGTGATTAGCTTGCCTTTTCAGATTGCTTTTGGATAGCGAACGAAAAAATACAGATGAATGAAACGCACTTTTAGAATTTTAGGCATTGTATGGCTGCTAGCAATTACAGCAGGGGAAAATGTCCACGGGCAGCAGCTCCCGCAGTTCAGTCAATACATGTTCAATGGACTCCATATTAATCCGGGATATGCGGGCTATAAAGGAGAGCATTATTTGCAATCTACATATAGAAGCCAATGGGTGGATTTTCCCGGAGCACCCACTACGTTTACAGTGACTGCGGATTTCAGTGCCAATGAAGGAAGGATGGGGTTTGGAGCCTCATTTTTATCCGATCAGATGGGACCTGCCAAGACCAATGGAGCTATGATATCATATGCCTATCGAATACAGACCGGATCGGAATCTTTCTTGGGCTTTGGAGCAAGTGGAGGAGTAGTTGAATATGCCATAGACGGAACCATGTTTAACCCCAACAATCCGGATGATATCGACGTGCCTCAGGGGGTGGTGAATATCTTTACCCCCAACCTGAATACAGGGGTATTTTTCCATATGCCAGCCTTCTACGCGGGATTTAGCGCCTATAATTTAGTCGGTAGAAACAATTTGGCAGATGAGGCGATTTCGCTGGCCTACCATGATGTCCACTATTACCTCACCGCGGGAGGATTGGTTCCTCTCTCTGATGCGGTGACTTTCAAACCTTCATTTTTGGTAAGGCATGCCAACGTTGGGCCTAGCAACGTTGATCTTAATGCCATGCTATTATTTATGGAGAGGTTGTGGGTCGGAGCATCCTACAGAACCAATGTGAAAGTTGGACAAGAATTATTACCGGCCAATCTGAGTAATAGAAATGCCGTTGCATTTATTATGGAGCTGTTTGCATTGGACAATTTAAGGCTGGGATATGCCTACGATTTACAAACCAATGTATTGAGTGGCCTTAGGAACAATTCGCATGAATTTTCCATCGGCTACTACATCGCACCCAGAAAAGTCACCATGAAAAACCCCAGATGGTTCTAGATATGAAAAAGATTTTTACACTGATAGCCGTAATGGCCCTTTCAGCTACCTTTTCTTGGAATGCTTACAGTCAAAGCGGACTATTGAGATATGCTGACAGTAAACTGGAGCAGGGAAACTACTTGGAAGCAGGACAAGGATTTGAAAAAGCCTATTCTAGGAAGCCCACTTATCAGGCAGCCGTTGGTGCAGCCGAAGCGTATAGTAAGCTCAGGGATTACGAAAAGTCCTATCAATGGCGAAAAAATGCCGCCTCATTTGACGAAGCGGATGCTGATGATGTCTTGTATTATATCGCCAGTGCCAACCAAGTAGGAAATTTGGAGGAGGTAAAATCCGCTTTGGATTCGCTACGTGGTAGGCAGTCGGGACCTATTGAGCAACTTCAACTCGATTCTCTAAGTTACTGGTACACCAATCCTGGAAATGCCGAGATGGTAAATGTGCCAACTATCAATACTGCAAGTTCTGAATTCGGCATGACGAAAGATAATCGAGGCAATACGTACTTTTCGTCCGATAGAGGAACTGCGGGTCTTCCTAAAAAGCGGGCCATTCGCATAGATAACGGACATAAGTATTATAACCGCAAAGCTGATTTTACAGGAAGGGATTTTTTGGGAATCTATAAAGTAAATTCGGAAGGAGCAGTAGAAGAATTTGTCTCCCCAGTTCCGGATGTATTCCACTTAGCAGATCCCTTTTTTATGGAATCGAAGCCTGTCGTGTTCTATACAGTGACCAGGGCCATAAAGAAGTCTAAAAATTATGATGTTTATCCAGAGGTGTATTTCAGTCAGTTGGATGATTCCGGAAAGATGAAAGATTACACTGCCTTTCCGGTTAACTCTGCCACTGAGTATGGGGTGATTTCACCCTTTGTTGACGAACAGACCAAGCGGATTTACTTCTCTTCCAATATGGATGGCGGACAGGGTGGATATGATCTTTATTACGTCACCTATGATAATGACATGAAATTCAGTGATCCGGTTAATTTGGGTGCTGTGGTCAACACTCCAGGCAACGAAAGGGATCCTTACCTGAATGAAAACAAATTTTATTTTGCTTCCGACGGCCATATTGGCCTTGGTGGATTGGACATGTTTGTTTCGCATGTTGAAAATGGAAATTTTCGAGGAGTGAAAAATCTGGGAATTCCCTACAATTCTCCCCAAGATGATTTTAGCTTGTACTTCTCTGGCGAGGGAGATGTCTATTTGGCTTCAAACAGACCTGAAAGCCGGGGATTGGATGATATTTTCCTGATGGCAGAGCTCTATAAAAGGTTTCAGGCTCGCGTGCAGGGATGTGATGGAGAGCTTATAGATGGACCTTTGGAAATTATGCTGATGGAAGGTAGAGATCGGATTAACAGGGAGACCTCCCAAGATGGAAAAGGAATCTTTAGTGCTGAGCTGGCACCCGATGCCGATTTTGAAGTAGTCATACGAAAAAGTGGTTATTTCGCTTTAAAAGACAATCAATTGACAACCAGAAACCTTCTGGCGGAGGAGTTGTCCAAAACATACCAACTTGTCCGTATTCCATATCAAACGGCAGTGTACGTGGATGTGGTGTATTATAATTTAGATGAATCTGCCATAAGAGATGATGCCGAAGGGATTCTTGCCAAAGTGGCCGAGTTGTTAAAGTCTTATTCATTTATTGATATTTCTATTCGTTCACATACCGACGCACGTGCGTCGAATGCATATAATGAAGCATTGAGTGAACGTAGGGCAAATGCCGTAAGAGATTATTTAGGACAATTTGGTGTTGCCAGGTCAAGGGTACGTTCAGAGTGGTTTGGCGAGGAGCAATTGGTAAATGACTGCGGAGACGGTGTTCCCTGCCCGGAGCCGGAACACCAGCTTAATCGGAGATCCGAACTGATTTTATTGGCTTTTCCAGAAAAGGATCGGGCATACGATATGCCACCTGAGTTGGAGGGAATTGATCTTTGTGACATATCCAATATTCAAGTTCCAGTGGAGATGCCCACTGTGTACTTTGGCTTTGACCGTGCGGATTTAAAACCGGAGGATAAGCAGGCTTTGCAACGTGTAGCCTTAATGCTTGAAAATATGCTTACTCAACGCCTTGCCATCAAGGGGCATACTGATAACAGAGGAGGGGATAATTACAATCAAAAACTTTCTGAAAAGCGGGCTTTGGTTGTAAAAGAATACCTAGAGGGTAGGGGTATAGCTTCTGACAGGATAGTCTATGAATTTTTTGGCAAGTCCAAACCCATTAATGACTGCGATGCTTTGCCCTGCACTTCCGAGATGCACCGTATCAACAGAAGGACGGAGCTATCTCTTCCTGAATTGAATTCAAATTGGATGAAGGGAAAAGAGTAGAAGGTTCGAACCTTTAAACAAAGTGAAAAAGCCGGAACAGCTGTCAAACATGTTCCGGCTTTTTTTTACCGGGGATATCATTGGATAAGTGTCTAATTTTTTTTTCAACCTTCGTATTGATAAGCAATAAATTGCTACTTTCCAACACCTGTTACTAACGAGGCCGTTGTTTGGTTAAACTATATGTCGTTGCAGCAGGATAGTGAAATTTATCAAACCTGGCTAAACACTCCATATAGATGATAGTTAGAGTTAGACACACAGATAAAGCTGGATTTCAGACGAGCACTAATTCATTGCCGTCAACAGATTTGTGATATCGGTATAAGGAATTGCCGCAAGCGTTTGGACTATTCGAAACTTGGCATCTTCAAAAGCAAGCTTGTTTTCTTCAGCAATGGGTTCAGCCGGTGGAATTTTTTCTTTAAGCCAGTCTACTTGCTTTCCGTGTTTCCAAAATCTAAAGCAAAGATGGGGACCTGTCGCCAATCCGGTGCTCCCTACATACCCGATAACCTGCCCTTGTTTTACACGCGTTCCTGACTTGATGCCACTGCCAATCTTGGACATGTGGAGGTATTGAGTGGTATAGGTGGCATTGTGCTTGATTTTGACATAGTTGCCATTGCCTCCTGAATAACCGGCTTCTACTACTGTACCTTCTCCAACAGACCTTATTTCGGTTCCAGTAGGTGCTGCATAGTCAGTACCTAGGTGGGGTTTATACCTTTTCTGAACGGGGTGGAATCGGCTCAGATTATACCGTGAACTGATTCGGGTGAACTTCAATGGGTCCCTCAAAAAAGCCTTTTTCAAACTTTCCCCATATTGATCAAAATACGACATTTCGCCGTTTTGAACGAAGGGAATCGCGTGATAGGGTTCGCCCATATGTTCAAAATACGCAGCTTGAATGTCTTCTATACCTACAACGTGGTCATCAATCAATTTTTCATTAAAAATCACTTTGAACTTATCTCCTTCCTGAAGACGCTGAAAGTCAACCACCCACCCGTACAAGTCAGCAAATTGATCAATAAGATCCGGAGTTAGGCCTAACTCCACCATATTGACATACAATGACCGGGTGATGGTCCCGCCAATTTCCCGTTTGCGGATTTCAATGGGCCGGCTTTCTTTATAGATTTCCCCCTCATCCAATTTGAACACCACAAATTCCGTGGGATTAGGTTCATAAATAAAATACTGGGCCATCAAGGTGTCTTTAGCGGTTAATACCGTAAATTTCTTGTTGAAAGCGATCCTCTTTACGTCAAAGATATCCTTTGACTTTTTGGCGATTTCATCGATCATTTGGTAGGAGACATTAAACGGACTTAATATTCCTGAGAGCGTCTGATTACGCTCTACGATACCTTCTATGACTTCAAAATTGTCAATGTTGATACCAAAAAGGAGATTTTCTTCAATTTCAATAATCTCTTCAGGAATAACTACCCGTTCATGTTCTTCAGAGGCTCCTTGTTTAAAATGATAAAAAACTAAGCTTGCTGCTGTTAATAACAGCGCTGATAATATAATCCAGTTGAATTTCATTCGAGTTGCTTTAGGGTTCGGTGGGTTAGCAACTACAAATAAGCCTTTTTTTTCAATAAATCGCAAAACTAAAGGTATAATTTTGTGCCGAACGACCCCTAAACTTTGTAAACCGAAATAGTAAACTCTAAATCGAATGATTATCTTTGTCGACTAAATTCGATTAAAACAAAATAGAATATGCTTAGAACACATACTTGTGGAGAATTACGTCTTTCGGATATCAACAAGGAAGTTATTTTATCTGGCTGGGTACAGCGGGTAAGAAACAAAGGGGGGCTTCTTTGGGTGGACTTGAGAGATCGGTATGGGCTTACCCAATTGATCTTTGAAGAAGGAGACAGTTCCAAGGAATTGTTGGAAAAAGCAGCAACACTGGGTAGGGAATTTGTGGTTCAAGCGAAGGGCTTGGTGATAGAACGAACCTCAAAAAACGAGAAAATTCCAACCGGTGAAATTGAAATCAAAACCAAAGAGTTGACGGTCTTGAATCCCTCCAAGGTTCCACCTTTTATTATTGAGGATGAAACGGACGGGGGAGAGGACCTTCGCATGAAATACCGTTATCTGGATCTAAGGAGGAACGTCATTCGTGAAAAGCTACAGCTTAGACATCGGATGATGCAGGAAACCAGAAGGTATATGGACGGACAGGACTTTATAGAGGTGGAAACGCCCGTTTTGATAAAATCTACTCCCGAAGGTGCAAGGGATTTTGTGGTTCCGAGCAGAATTAATCCGGGGGAATTTTACGCACTTCCCCAATCTCCACAAACGTTCAAGCAGTTGTTGATGGTTAGTGGCTTTGACAGGTATTTTCAGATAGTAAAATGTTTTAGAGACGAAGACTTGCGGGCAGACAGGCAGCCCGAATTTACCCAAATAGACTGTGAAATGTCCTTTGTGGAGCAGGAAGATATATTGACTACCTTCGAAGGCCTAATAAGACATCTGTTTACCAGTGTGAAGAAAGTAGAGTTGGGTACGGTTGAACGTATGAGCTATGCCGATGCCATGACCTATTATGGAAATGACAAACCGGACCTGAGGTTTGATATGAAATTTGCCGAGCTCAACGACTTGGCACAGGGAAAAGGTTTTGGGATTTTTGATGCCGCGGAATTGGTGATAGGGTTTTGTGCTACCGGAGCTGGGGAATATACCAGAAAGCAAATAGACGCTCTAACTGAATGGGTAAAACGCCCTCAAATTGGAGCCAAAGGATTGATATATGTCAAGTGCAATGGCGATGGTTCCTTTAAATCTTCGGTAGATAAATTCTATGGACAAGCGGATCTTCAAGCATGGGCGGAGCGGATGAATGCCAAAGCAGGTGATCTTTTGTTGGTACTGTCTGGCGATGTGCAAAGCACGAGAAAGCAACTTTCCGAATTGCGGTTGAAGATGGGAGAAGAACTTGGTTTGAGAGATAGGAATGTATTTAAACCCCTCTGGGTATTAGACTTTCCATTGCTGGAGTGGGACGACGAATCGAAGCGTTTCCATGCCATGCACCACCCTTTTACATCTCCGAAAACTGAAGATCTTAAACTGTTGGAAACCGAACCTGGAAATGTTCGGGCAAATGCGTATGATTTGGTAATCAACGGAGTTGAGATAGGTGGTGGGTCTATTCGTATCCACGACAGGGGCGTTCAACAGACTATGTTTACGCACCTAGGTTTCTCTGATGAGGAGGCCAAGGATCAGTTTGGGTTTCTTATGGAGGCCTTTGAATTTGGGGCACCACCCCATGGCGGAATCGCCTTCGGCTTCGACCGCCTTTGTGCCATTTTCGGAGGAAGTGATTCCATCCGGGATTACATAGCATTTCCAAAAAACAACTCAGGGAGAGATGTGATGATAGATTCCCCTTCAGCTATTTCGTCGGAGCAGTTAAAGGAATTGAATATTGCTTTGGATAAAAAATAGTCTTTTGACAAATAGAATAAAGCCTGCCAGCATCAGACCGGCAGGCTTTTATGTTTTTATGGATACGATATGGCTCCTGATCCCCATCAATATCAGCAACTGCGCCATCATATAGGTCCCCATAATCATAACGCCTGCATCTTCTATGGGTTGGAAAAACCGATTGAGAGCCAGAATTCCATCGGAGGTCATGAACAACAAAGCCCCTATAAATACCTGCCAAAAGCTGGAAGCATTAGTCCGGCCAAAACGCTCCCGCGAAATAGTGACCATCATAACAATCACCATGATATAGATGATCACTGGGATTTTTAGTTCAAATAATTTGTTTTGGATCAAAAAATAAATGAAAGCGGCAGCAATATAAATTGGCAGGTTGTAAAGGAAGATTTTGACAAAATTGACCTTCATCAGGTTGATTGCATGGTTTTGGGTAAGTTTGAACGCTACGATATAACAAATATGAGTCATTAGAAAAGCACCCAGCCCGTATAAAAACATCCCAGGGAATAGTAGTAGTGTATCTCCAATGAGAGAGAACACCAAAGCGGCAGTGACACTTTTTCTCAAAATACTGCCCTTAATTAACGTGGTTGTTTGGTGGAAATATAAGAGTAATCCTATAATAATTAACGGTTTACTGTAATATCGGTATTGTCCCAGATTTTGGGTGAGAAATGCCATATCTACAATGGCAGCTCCCAAAAAAAGGTACAGCCAGATAATTCCTTTTCGCTGCATGGATGGTGGTGTTTCAGTTTGTTTTCAAATATAAAGAGAATATTTTGGCCAAAGGAATATATCATAAATTTATGTCATTGGTATTGGCGCTTCTTAGAATAAGGTATGGAAAAGCCTGAATGTTAACGAAATATTAATTTACTTAGAGAGCAATGACCATTCCTACACGGTCTAAAATTGCGGGAAATAGGACTGTAAAAAATTTCTTTTGTAACTTATATTAACACAATGTTACCTATTTTTGCCGCAGGTTCTGGAAACATAACAATTTCCCAAAAGGAATGAATGTCATTACCCCTACCTTTGCATTGCCCAAAAAACCTAATTAAGTTTTAGGAGTTAGATTAATCTTATCGATAAATATAAACAAAATGAGGCAAAATTTACTTAGAAAATTATTGGCAATGATCATCTTGGTATTCTCCGTGAATACGTTGATTGCCCAAGGGTTGACCACTTCCGGATTGTCCGGAAGGGTAGTTGATGCACGCGGAGAAACGTTACCGGGGGCGAATGTTTTGGCCGTTCACACCCCATCTGGTACCCGTTACGGAGCGGTTACCAACATGGACGGAAGGTTTCAGATTCCTAATGTACGTGTAGGTGGACCCTATACAGTGACTACCTCTTTTATTGGTTTTGAAACAGATGTCCAAGAAGGAATAACGTTGGCTTTGGGGCAAACGTTAAATTTGAGCGTTACACTAAACGATGATGCAGCTGATTTGGATGAGTTTGTGATAACAGCCGGGAGAGGCGAAATCATAGATGGCAACCGTACGGGTGCCGAAACAGCAATATCCAATGAGCAAATTCAGTCCATGCCAACCATAAGCAGGGGCTTTAATGATTTCACGCGAATGACTCCACAAGCTGATATTAAGGGAGATGCCATCTCCATCGGTGGAATGAATAACCGGTTTAATCAGGTGACAATAGATGGAGCGGTAAGTAATGACGTTTTTGGATTGGCAGCTTCAGGTACTAATGGAGGACAGACAGGTACATCCCCTATTTCTTTGGATGCCATCGAAACGTTTCAGGTTCAGATCGCACCGTTTGATGTTACTCTAGGCGGATTTGCAGGTGGTGGAATCTCTGCGGTGACCAGATCGGGAACCAATGAGTTTTCAGGTTCAGTTTATCATTATTTCCGAAACCAAAATCTGGCAGGACTTACCCCGACCGATCAAGAAGGGCAAGAAAGAACCCGATTTGCTAGCTTTTCTGATAGGCAAACGGGTTTTAGAGTTGGAGGTCCTATCATCAAGGATAAATTGTTTTTCTTTTTAAATGGTGAAATTACGGACAATACTACACCTCTAGGCTTTATGCCGGGAACGCCGGATTCAGAGATACCAGCAGATGCCGTGAGGAGGGTTGAAAACGTCCTCAGAAACCAATACGGTTATGATCCAGGATCTTGGCAGGATCAAAACGCTACTTCTGCTTCGGAAAAACTTTTTGTCAGATTTGATTACAATATCAGCGATAGACATAAGTTGACGTTACGTCATAGCTATAATAAAGGGGAGGCTGTTCAATTGAATAGAGGGCAGCGGGCGCTAACATTCTCCAATGGCGCTATACTCAGATCTAGTCCCACACATTCATCAGTACTTGAATTAAGTAGTAGGATTTCTAATGAAATCTCCAATAAATTACTAATTGGCTATACGAATATCCGTGAGCCTAGATCTGCTCCAGGGGCACCGTTTCCAAGAGGCTCAATTAACCTTGGTGGTACTCAAGGCACCATCAACTTCGGCACTGAGGCTTTCTCCACAGTCAATCAGTTAAATCAGGATGTATTTACCATTACTGATAATTTGGAGATCTATAAAGGGAAACATACCATCACTTTGGGTACTCATAATGAGTTTTACCAAATTTATAACGCATTTATAGGAGAAAATTTTGGTACGTATCAGTTTTTCACGATTGACAATTTTGAGCGAGGCCTTGCCAGTAGGTATTCCTATCAGTATTCCATCACCGACAACCCGCGAGAAGGGGCTGAATTTGGTGCCATGCAGTTGGGAGTATATGCTCAAGATCAGTTTCAGTTAAATGAGAATTTCTCCTTAACGGGAGGCGTTCGCTTGGATGTGCCTGTATATAACGAAACACCAAGAACAAATAATGACTTCAACAACTCTGTGTTGGCCAGAGAATACAATGTTCAAAATGACCAATTGCCTAAGCCGGCATTTATGTTTTCTCCAAGGGTTGGTTTCAACTACAATGTCAATGGAGAGAGCAATACTCAGCTAAGAGGTGGGACTGGTATATTTACCAGTAGGTTCCCGTTTGTATGGATGAGCGGCGCATTTACACAAAGCGGGGTTTTGTTAAACATCAACCAAGCTGGTTCTAATAACGATCCAGATCCACAGATTACTTTTAATCCGGACCCTTTTAACCAAACTCCAAATCCAGGAGGTCAAGGTCCAGGCGGGAGGATGACTTTGGTTGACAGAAATTTCAAACTACCCCAAATCTGGAGAACAAACATTGGAGTCGATCAAAAACTGCCTGGTGGACTGATTGCCACCGTGGATTTGATGTATTCCAAAAACCTCAACGCGTTCCGATTTGAACAAATCAATCAAATTCCATCTACAGGGAACCTGATTGGTAGTGGAGATAACCGGCCAATATGGCCTAATGCTAACAATGATAAGAAAATCCTGACAAATTACGACGAGGTGATCTTCATTACCAATACCAATGCGGGACATGCCATGTCAGGAACATTCCAGTTGCAGAAGCCATTTGAGAACGGGCTCTATACGTCGATAGCTTATACGTATACAAGCTCTAAGGATTTATTTCCGGGTACTTCTTCACAGAATCACAGTAATTGGAGGCCATTACCCACTGTTAATGGCATCAATCAAGCTGAAGTCGCAAATTCCCCTTTCAACGTGGGAAGTCGAATTGTTGGATCCTTCTCCTACAGAAAGGAGTACCTTAATAATTTTGCAACAACTGTCTCGCTATTCTATTCAGGTCAATCCGGGTCCCAGTTTTCCTACGTCTACAATGGAGACCTAAACAGGGAGGACGTATCGGGAGGACAAAATACAGACCTGCTGTACGTTCCAAATAACGCTCTTGATCCTAATGAGATTCGTTTCTTGGAAAATTATAGCAGAGCTGGAGTAGTTATTTCCGCAGCCCAGCAAGCGCAGGAATTTGAGGACTTTATCAATTCCCAAAAGTATCTTCGGGACCGAAGAGGACAGTATACGGAAAGAAATGGTGCCCGTCACCCGTTCACGCATCAATTTGACGTGAAGATCATGCAGGATATTTTCACCGATTTCGGGGATAAAAGAAACGTACTCCAGATAACCTTTGATGTATTCAATGTCGGTAATATGATCAACAAAAACTGGGGCAGACAGTATACATGGGGGAATGGATATTTTGACAATACCTTTCAAACCCTTCAGTTGAGAAATCAGGCTAACTTGCAAACTGAGCAGCCTATTTATTCATTTGATCCAGTGAGGGATAATAGCCCTTGGACTATATCCGATGCCGCCATTGGTGGATCTAGATGGGTTGGTCAGATAGGTATACGTTACATCTTTAACTAAGAAAAATACTGAATTTCTTACAGAAGGCAATTCTAAAGGACTATTTCAAATTTTGAAATAGTCCTTTTTTTGGCGGGGAAAATAACTGAAAACACATTATTAATTTCACTAAAATATCAACAAGGTAATTTTTTCAACTTGATTTCGATAAATGTTTGAATAAATTGTAATAATAGGTTAGTTTTGATGCCGATACACCCGAAAATTTATTAATTACCATTTGTCTCTTTCTAATGCCACCTGTATTTATTTACTTTATTTGAGTTTCAAAATAGTCTAAATTGCCTATTAAAGTGAGAACTTTGATGGATTTTAATACCCTAAAATAATCCCATACTTCGCAGTGTTAATTTTACCTACAAATTTGTAGATGAAATATTAGGCCCCTCATTTTATTTACTAATAGGAGCACTAATAAACTAAACGTATTGAGAATCCCTAATGAAGAAACAAACCAAATTTATTGTAATCCTTATAATCGTATTGGTTGTTGCGGTTACTTTTTTTTATCCCCGATTGGATAGGTATTTTGCCAATACCGATGAGGACAGCATAGCTCCGAATCAAATGCAAGCCTCCAATCAAGGCTTGCAGGTAAACGTTATCGAGATCAAACCGGAACCATTGGAAAATAGTCTTAATGTGACGGGAAGTTTGATCCCCAATGAAATGGTTAATCTCAGGCCGGAAGTCGCAGGTTTGGTGCAACAAATCTCATTTAAGGAAGGTGAATTTGTAAAAAAGGGTACGCCGCTTATTTATTTGAACGACGATGAATTAAGGGCGCAGTTTGACCGTCTAAATTATACCAAAAAACTTTTTGAAAGTCAGGAAAACCGACAAAAACAACTGTTGGAGCGGGAGGCCATCAGTCAGGAGGAGTACGATATCGCTCTCAACCAATTCAACACTAACCTGGCTGATTTGAGACTTATTGAAGCCCAGCTTAACAAAACCGTGATTCGGGCACCCTTTGACGGTGTGCTTGGGCTTAGGGAAATTTCTGTTGGAGGTGTGATTAGCTCTGCCGATATTATCACCACCATCGTCAATATTGACCCCATAAAGATTGAATTTTCGATTCCGGAGCGGTACTCCAATGAGATCAAGGTAGGAGCTCCGATCTATTTTCGCTCCAATGTTTCCTCCGAAGAAGCTAATGGAACCGTCTACGCCATAGAACCAAATATTGATGCCACGACCCGGACACTAAAAATACGGGCAGAGAGTCCCAATGCAAATCGCCAGTTTTTGCCGGGAATGTTTGCCAGGGTTCGCTTAGTGCTTAACGTGGAACAAAATGCTGTGTTGGTGCCCTCAGAATCCATTATCCCTGAATTGTCCGGATACAAGGTTTTTGTAGCCTCAGCTGATAACAAAGCGGAATCAAGGGTAGTTACCATCGGAAAGCGTACAGAAAGTACTGTACAAATCTTATCTGGGATCAAGCCTGGGGAGCGTGTTCTGACCACCGGAATTTTGCAAGCAAGGGACGGTACCCCACTTACCATAAATCAAATAAATTGATCTGCCATGTCCAGTTTGTCCACCATTAGTATTAAAAGGCCTGTCCTCTCCATTGTGATGAGCCTTACTATCATGATCTTTGGGATCATAG